>WFNQ01000199.1 GCA_015488565.1 Thiomicrorhabdus sp. | reverse complement strand
GTTAACACATTGCCTAATTGCAAGGCTTCATCCACCTTGGTTAAAATACAGCCTTTTAAGACAACTTGGCCAAAAGAGTCCACAATATCGCTCATCACATTAAGCTGTGTCGCCGCGGACATCACTAAATAATTGCGAACACTGGTCGCACCTTCGTGTCCAGACGTTAATTGCTGTGACAACTGTAAATCTCTTTGACTCATGCCAGCGGTATCAATTAATACCATTTTCTTATGCCCTAATGAGGCTAATAGCGCATAAAGTTCCCCTTGTGTGGTCGCCACATGAACGGGAACATTAATAAGATCTGCAAAGGTTTTTAACTGAGCCTGTGCACCAATTTTATAACAATCCGTGGTAATTAATGCAAGCTCTTGAGGTGCGTTTCGCATAACAAAACGACTGGCAATTTTCGCAATCGTTGTGGTTTTACCAACTCCCGTAGGCCCAACCAAAGCAATAATGCCACCACGCTCAATCATATCACGTTCTTCAACAAGAATATCGCGTTCCATATTCGCCAAAATAGTCGTCCATGCTTGATGATTTTTAGCATCAATACTGTGTACTAATTTTTGACTTAAATTCCAGCCTATGCCTAACTGTAATAGTTTTTTAATCAGCTCTACCTTATGCGGCTCATGCTGTTCTTCATGCCCCCATGCTAAGCCTGAAAGCTGATTTTCAAGCATCGCTTTAACCGCTTGAATCTCGGCTGCCATTCCTGCTAACGCTTGATTATTTTCTCCCCCCCCTATCGAAGAAGGCGTGGTGTGTTCTGGGCTTTGATAAGAGCTTCTAGCCACCACATCCCCACGGTCTCCTTGCATATCTTGATATTGCATCGCTTCTGGGTCTAAGGCGGCAACAATTTCCACCCCCCCTTCAACATCTTTCGTTGACAATATCACCGCATCATCACCGTGCTCTTCACGAACTAAGTTCATGGCTAAACGCATGGAGGGAGCAAAATACCGTTTTATTTTCAACTTACCCTCCTTGCCCTACATTCGCGACCACACTGATTTGTCGGTTTTCTGGCACCTCGGAATACGCAAGAATAAATAATTCTGGCAAACTGTATTTAAAGAGCCGAGCCAATTGTGCACGTATTTGAGGTGCCACTAATAAAACAGGGGGCTGCCCCGTGGCCTCTAGCTTTTGTGACTCTTCTTTTAGAGTCGTATGTAACCTTTCTGCTAACCCAGGTTCGATCGCTAACTGGCCATCTGGTGCGCCTTGCGTTGCTTGAAGCAAAATTTGTTCCAAGCTAGGCTCTAAGGTAATCACCTTTAACTCATCCTCACTGCCAACAATATTTTGAACAATAGATCGACCCAAAGCCGTTCGTACAAACGACGTTAACTCACTAGGGTCTTTGGTGGTTGCCGCTTTTTCTGTCAAAGTTTCTAAAATGGTTCGCATATCTTTAATCGGAACTTTTTCTCTGAGCAAATTCTGTAACACTCGTACTACAACCGCTAAAGACAGTTTATCGGGCACTAATTCTTCAACTAACTTAGGCGAGTTTTGCTTCAGTTTATCTAATAACTGCTGTGTTTCATCGTGACCAAACAAGTCGTAAGCATAATCTTGAATAATTTGACTGATATGAGTTGCCACAACAGTACTGGCATCCACCACCGTATAACCTAATGCTTGTGCCTGATCTTGATCGCTTGGAGCAATCCAAACCGCATCCAAACCAAATGTGGGATCTTTGGTCGCAATACCGGCCACTTCACCAAACACTTGCCCTGGATTAATGGCCAACTCTTTATCAGGAAAAACCTCACTGCTTCCCAAAGGAACCCCCATCAACATAATGCGGTACTCATTTGGCTTTAAATCCAAATTATCACGAATATGCACAGGAGGAACCAAAAAACCCAACTCTTGAGAGACTTTACGACGTACGCCCTTAACACGATCCAATAGCTGGCCATTTTGTGCTTGGTCAACCATCGGAATCAAACGGTAGCCAACTTCTAAGCCTAACACATCCACATTTTGTACATCATCCCAACTTAAATCAGCCGGTTTGACCTCTTCCTCTGTCTCAATGGCGGTTAAATCAACGTCTGAGTCTGAGGTATTTTTTTGCCGTCGGTAAATTAAATAAGCGCCCCCTCCAGCAATGCCCGCAAACGTTAAAAATGCAAAGTTTGGCATCCCCGGAATCATTCCCATCACGCCAACAATCCCTGCCGCCGTACCAAGTGCTTGCGGTGTCGCAAACATCTGTTCCTGCATCTGCTGATTCATGTCTTTTTTATCTGCACCCGTTACACGAGTCACGATAATAGCGGTAGCGGTAGAAAGAAGTAATGCAGGTATTTGAGCAACCAACCCATCCCCTAAAGTTAAAATCGAATACACCTCTCCCGCTTCAGTAAAAGGCAATCCATGCTGCACCATTCCTATCGCTAAACCACCAATCAAATTAATAAAAAGAATTAAGATTCCTGCAATGGCATCCCCTCTTACAAATTTACTTGCCCCATCCATTGACCCATAAAATTCAGCTTCCATGGCAATATCAGAGCGTCGAATCTGAGCTTCCTCCTGTGTAATAAGGCCAGCATTCAAATCGGCATCAATGGCCATCTGTTTTCCGGGCATAGAGTCTAACGTAAAACGCGCACTAACCTCGGCAACACGCCCAGCACCTTTGGTAATAACCACAAAGTTAATCACCACTAAAATGGCAAAAATAACCAAACCAACCGCTAAATTTCCACCAATAACAAACTCGCCAAAGGCCTCAATCACCTGCCCTGCCGCCGCACCACCATTATGCCCTTCAAGTAAAATAACACGGGTAGAGGCGATATTAAGCGATAAACGAAACAGGGTGGCTAATAAAATAATGGTAGGGAAAATGGCAAAATCAAGCGGTCTTTTGGCATACAACGTAAGCGCTAAAACAACTAAGGAGAGGGCAATATTAAACGTAAAGAAAATATCCAATAGGAATGGAGGCATGGGAATGGTCACCATACCAAGCAAAGCAAGCACCGCAATGGGGATTCCTAACCCACTCTTTAGTACCTCTTTTATTTTAGTAAACAGTTGTTTAAAATCCATGCGTCGCTTAATCTTACTCTATGTCAGTTTTCATATTGTCTGGAATCGGGAGCGCTTCAAAATCAACCTCTTCAGCCTTACCGTGCTCTTTTAACTGATACACATAGGCTAAAATTGAAGCCACCGCTTTAAACAAGTCATACGGAATGGGTTGATCAATCTCAGCATTATAGTATAAAGCACGCGCTAACGGCGGGGCTTCTATAATCGTAATATTTTTTTCCGTCGCAACAGTTCGAATTTGAGCCGCCATAAAGTCGACTCCCATGGCCAATACAATTGGCTCTTGCATCGACTCGGTATCGTATTTCAGTGCAATCGCAAAATGGGTCGGGTTGGTAATAATCACATCGGCATCGGGTACTTTCTCCATCATTCGGCGTTGTGACATCTCTCTTTGCACCTGTCGAATTCGTCCTTTCACTTCTGGATTCCCTTCTTGCTGTTTATGCTCTTCTTTCACCTCTTGCTTCGTCATTAATAACTGTCGGTTGTGATCCCACAACTGAAAAGGGACATCAATAGCGGCCACAATAAGTAAAGATAAGCTAACAAAGATAAACGCTTCTACAATCAAGCTTCCCGCATGACCTAAAGCAGATCTCAATGGCTCAATCCCTAACGCTAAAATCTCTCCAAATGTCGTGTAAATAAAAAATACCGCCATCGATAAAACAAGCGTAAACTTAGCAAAGGCTTTAAACAACTCCAATAATGCTTTGGTTGAAAACATCCGCTTAATGCCTGAAACAGGGTTTAATTTACTAAGTTTAGGTGACATAGCTTTCACACTAAATGACCATCCTCCTAATAATACAGGGGCAACCAATGCGATGAAGGTCATGACCAAGAGAAAAGGCAATATTAAGTAAAAAGCCGTTTCAACCAACGCACCAATCAAATCAAATAATTTTAAGGTATCAAATGCGACAGAGCGATCAAAGCTAAGTCCTTTGATCATAATGACCTCAAAATCCTCTATCATCTGAGCGCCATAAAACATCAAAAACAGTGCCGCTGACAGCGTCACTAAGAGTGTGGTTAACTCTCTAGAACGAGGAATTTGCCCTTTTTCTCTCGATTCTCGTAATTTTTTCTCGGTGGGTTCTTCGGACTTCTCTGAGCCATCTGCATTTTCAGCCATTGACTTATGCTCCTGTTAAACTCAATCGAGTCACGATATCAAGTGCATGAGCAATTAATTCTTGCAGGTGGGGTAACATTAAGGGAGTGATCAAAGACAATAAAACCAATCCCGCTAATAAGGTAATGGGAAAACCTACCGCAAAAATATTAAGCGCTGGCGCCGCACGTGTTACCACACCAAAAGCGATGTTCACCAATAACAATGCCGTGACCGCAGGTAAGGCAATTAACACCCCTGCTAAAAAAATATAACTGCCAAACTCAAAAATTAACCTTAAGCTGTCTCGTGTTAAAAATGAGACGCCGATCGGAAGATACTCAAAGCTATCCACCACCACCTGAATTACTAATAGATGACCATTTAAGGCCAAAAATAACAGCGTGACAATAATTGAAAAATATTGCGAGACTATCGGTGCTTGAGACCCTGAGCCAGGGTCCACCATCGAAGCAAAGGCCAGCCCCATCGCCATAGCAATCATATGTCCTGCCATTACAAAGGCTTGAAATACGACTAAAAAAATCAGCCCCATAGCAAGACCAATTAATATTTGCTGAGAGATAAACAAAATGCCCTTCCAAGTAAAGGGATCAACTGGTGGTGGTAGGGACAACGAAGGGGCAACGGCTAGCGTAATAAACACCGTTAAAATTAATTTAAAGCGAATAGGAACGGAACGAAATGCATAGATCGGAATAATCATAAACATGGCGCTAATGCGCACAAAGGGATAAAAATATAAACCAGCCAGTTGCAAGAATTCTGGATAGCTAAAGGTCATCCAACTACCCAATCATTGCTGGAATATTTAAATACAACTCACGTGTAAAAGAGATTAAAGTGGTTAACATCCAAGGCCCTGCGACCACTAACGCCACCCCCACTATCATGAGTTTTGGAATAAAGCTCAACGTCATTTCATTAATTTGAGTGGCGGCTTGAAACATGCCAACCAATAAACCAACCAGCAGTGCAGGAATTAATAAAGGCGCGGCCATCATGGCCACCACTTCTAACATTCTTTGGCCAAGTGTTAATACAAATTCTTGTTGCATTAGATGCCTCCTGGTACGACAAAGCTATTCGCTAACGTGCCTGTAACCAAGACCCAGCCATCAATTAAAACAAACAGCATTAACTTAAAAGGCAAAGAGATAATCATCGGGGAGAGCATCATCATCCCCATCGCCATCAATAAACTGGCGACCACTAAATCAATAATTAAAAAGGGAATGAAAATCATAAAGCCTATTTGAAATGCCGTCTTCAGCTCACTCACCATAAAAGCGGGAATCAAGACTTTAAAAGGCACGTCATGAGGGTCTGATAAAGTAATATCGGCCATTTTAGCAAACATGCCTAAATCATCTTCCCGTGTTTGTTGCAGCATAAACTGATGCATTGGCTTAGAACCCCGTTCTACCGCCTCTTTAAACTGTATTTGCTCCTCCAAGTAAGGGCTGACAGCCTCATCATAAATTTTATCCAGCACGGGTCCCATAATAAAAAGCGTTAAAAACAACGCCAGTCCAATAAGCACTTGATTAGACGGTGTTTGCATCGTACCCAGTGCTTGACGTAACAAAGCAAGAACGATAACAATTCGTAAAAAAGAAGTGGTGGCAATAAGCGCTGCTGGCAACAGGGTTAGCCCCGTCATTAACAGTAAAATTTGCATCGTTAAGGTATAGTCTTGACTTCCTTCCGCATCGGTTTCTACCGTAAATGCGGGAATACCAGGCATCGCCCATGACAAGACTGGAAGAAAAGTGAGTGTAAGGAAAAGGGCGGTTTTAAGAATCTGCACGATGAGTTTTTGGAGCTTCCTTAGGTTTTGAACGAGGGGTTAAAGCTTCTTGTAGCCGCTTTGAAAATTGGCTACTCATTGGAGCATTATCCTTTACTTGCACGGGTTCTTCAAGTTGATGTAACGTTGTAATTTTATTAGAGGTCACACCGACAACAATCTGCTCCTGCCCAACCTGTAACAAAAGAATACGCTCCCTTTGCCCTACTGATAATGCCCCAATCACCTTCAGATTTCCATCGGCCACACCTGGAAAGCGACTATAACGACGTAAAATCCAAGCCGCTAAAAAAATAATAAGTAAAACCAAGACCAATGAAAGCATGATCTGCCCAAAATATTCACTTGGCCGAGCCACAGATTCACCAATACTGGCGGCCGAACTCTCTGCCACAGAAACCGAAGCATAAAAAAGAACGCTCAAAAAGAGCCAAGCAGAAGTGAATTTAGACATTATTTTATTTTTTTAATCATTTTAGCTTTTTAATCCGATCCTGAGGGCTCACCACATCTGTTAACCGAACTCCAAACTTATCATTAATAACCACCACTTCACCGTGGGCAATCAGCGTACCATTCACCAACAAGTCTAACGGCTCACCTGCTAAACGATCCATTTCAACCACAGAACCTTGAGTGTATGAAAGTAAATTCCGAATAGAGACCTTTGCGCGCCCTATCTCTAATTGTAACGTAACAGGAATATCAAGCAGAACATCCAAGTCAACTTTATTTTTACCCTCTCCCCGGTCTGAACTCAATTGATCAAATGCTGCAGAACTCACATCATCTGGCTCCACGGCCGCTTCTGCATCGGCTTGTTCAGAGAGTGCTTCTCCCCATGGATCTTCTGCTGAAGCCTCTTCACCAGCCTCAGAGTCAGCTTGCTCCGCTAAAGCATCCCCCCAAGCACTTAAATCCTCTTCTTCACTCATTGTACCATTCCTTCACATTGTCTATTGTTTGCTCTTGATAAGCAGGGTGGTGTAAGACCTGATCCACTTTGACCGCTTTTTTCTGGTTACTTTCACCTAATACGCCACGCATAATGGCAATACCTTCTGCTCTAATCGTAACCTGTTTAGGCATATCCAACGGAATAATATCCCCTTTTTCCATCTTCATCAGATCGTCCATACTCATCTGTAGCTCGGTTAGATTAACGCTTAAATCAATTTCGATATTTTTAGCTTCTTCTTTCAGGGTTCTTGACCAACGATTATCACTCTCTCCTTGTAAGTTTTGTACCCCCTCTTCCAATTTATCTCTAACGGGCTCCAACATGGCATAGGGCATGACAATATCAACACGCCCTTCTACCCCTTCAAAGCGTACATTGATTTGACTCACTACAATCATATCCGTAGGGTCAACAATGCCTGCAAATTTAGGATTCATCTCTGAATGCATGTATTCAATATCAATGTCCATCACTGGCCCCCAAGCTTTTGCTAGGTTTTCAGTGGTGATATCTAAAATACTACGAACCATACTCATTTCAACTGGCGTGTACTCCCTTCCCTCGATTTTAAAAGGCAGTAAACCTGTCCCGCCAAAGTAGATATCGACGGCGGTAAAAATTAATTTTGAATCTAAAATAAACAGTGCGACCCCATTTAAAGGGTCAATACGATAAATATTTAAACTGGTCGGTACAAATAGATTACGTAAATAATCAATCATTTTAATGATCTTAACTTCGCCCGCCGTGACTTCAACACTCGACATAATCATCTCATTAAAATGCCGCTGAAATCCTCTCGCAAACCGTTCATTAATAATGTCTAAGGCAGGAAGGCGACCACGAACAATACGTTCTTGGTTCGTAAAATCATAAGACCTTGCTTCACTCCCGTCATTTGAGTCATCATCTTCAGTGTCAACATCGCCTCCACCCATTCCTTTTAACAGGGCATCCACTTCATCTTGACTTAAAATATCTTCCATATCAATGCCTTACTGCATCACAAAACGCGTCATGTAAACATCTTCCACCAAATCGGGATAAATATTATGCGTTTCTAATACATGATGAACGACCTTAAGAATTTCAGCCCTTAATTTATCAGGGCCTTCTGGTGTATTAAGCGAACTAAAGTATTGATTGCGAAGCAGTCTTTGAATATCATTTTTTAAAATGGGGCGCAAATTTTCCATTTCGCCATCAGGTCCGACCACTTGGGGATAATACGATAAAAACTGTAAATCCACCGCTAAAAATTTAGCCTTGCCTTCTCCATTAAAGTTCACCACAAACTTATCCATAACAAAATACATGGGTACGGCTTCAGGCCCTGGTGGCTCAAATTGTTTGTACTTAGGTGAATAGGTTTTAGCATGACTAAATTCTTCAGGCTCTCCATGCTCAGCGGGCGCATGTGCCTCTGGAGTATCCGCAGAGACTTCATCACCATTATTACTGCCTAATAATAAATAGGCCAGCGCACCCACTCCAACTAAAAGTAGGACAATTAATACAATTAAGGCAATAATCAACCCTTTTCCACTCTTTTTTTTCTCTTCAACTACTTCTTCTTCGGCCATGTTTTCGTTCCTCTAAATTATCTATTGCTCACTGCTTCAATGTCCTAACAAGTCCATCTGCTCGCTTAAATCGTCAACCTGCTGAGCATCGCTTAAACTTTTTAAACGCGCTTCCGCTTCTTTATTTAACACAATAATACTAATGCGTCTGTTTCTTGGATTATACGGATTTTCCTTATCAAAAGGGACGGTATCTGCCATTCCGACCGCTTGTGCAATCTTATCAGAATCTACCCCCCCCTCTAATAAAAGTCTACGTGCCGCATTGGCTCGATCAGCCGACAGCTCCCAGTTCGTATATTCAGAACTGGCATGATAGCCTGATGAGTCCGTATGCCCTGCAATACTGATTTTATTACGAGCAAAGGCCAATACAGACCCCACCTCTCTTAATAAATGCGCCGCATACTCCTTTGGAAGATCAACGCCTGAACCAAACATGGGACGCTTTCGATCATCTAAAATCTGAATCTGTAGCCCATTAGGCGTAATATCGATTTTTAACTGATCTTTTAATTGACTTAACTCTGCATTCTCTTTTATTTTTTGTTGCAACGCGGCCTTCATCGCCTCTAAGCTGGCCATCTCTTGAGATTTCCCCGCACCATCCCCTTCACCGTCTTCCGCACTCTTAGGCGCATCTTTAAAGCCACCCATATCAATCATCGCATCCGCTGTTTGACCCGCTTCTTTGGATTCAACCAACGTGGATGGTGACGCATCAATCACCGTAGGATCACGAAAAAACTCCGCCATCGCTTTCATCTCTTCGTCATTGACCCCTCCCAAAATCCACAACATTAAAAAGAATGCCATTGCCGCCGTCATAAAATCAGCAAATGCAATCTTCCATGCCCCACCATGAGCAACATGTGGGCATTTATTTAGCCGTTTTATGATTATGGATTCATCATCACTCATTGCAATTTAATCCTGTATTTAAGACTTAGCCAATTCAATACATTAAGGCTGATTATTTTTGTGACTGCAAAAACTCATCAACCTCGCCAAAGCCAGGTCTCACCTTACTCGGAATTGCTTTACGAGAAAACTCAATTGCAACTTGAGGCGCATAACCATTTAAATTAGCCATTAAGCTGGCTTTAATCACTCCAAAAAAAGCACTTTCCGATTCAGCACGATTTGCCAAATCAGAAGAGATGGGTGCCACAAACCCATAAGCAAATAAAATCCCTAAAAAAGTTCCTACCAAAGCCACTGACATGTGATGTGCAATTTCCATTGGTCCTGCATCCAAATAGCTCATGGTAATGATAATGCCTAATACCGCTGCCACAATACCAAAAGCAGGCAACCCTTCTGCTACCTTACCAATGGCGGCACTGGGCATCATAGCCTCATGATGGTGTGAGTCCAACTCCAAAATCATTAAATCTTCAAGTTGATAAGGATTACTGGCGCCACTGATCATCAATCTTAAATAATCACAAATAAAATCGAGCGCATGATGATTCGCCGCCACTTTAGGGGCACTATTAAATAACTCGCTTGAATGTGGGTCTTCCACATCCGCCTCAATCGACATCAATCCTTCTCTACGTGCTTTATTAAAAATTTTAAACATAAGCCCTAACAGTTCCATATAAAGCTCAGTCGTATATGGATCAGGTTTTGCTAAGGCTAAACTGTCTGTAACACCAGCTTTAACCACCCAACCTGGGTTCGCAATAATATAAGCACCTATCGCCCCGCCACAAATAATAACCACTTCAAGTGGCTGAATTAATATCGCAAACCCACCGTGAGGTAAATACCCCCCCAACAAAGTCCCGATAACAACCAATGTACCAATAATGGCCTTCATTTAGCTCACCCTTCTAATATTGCACTATCCAACGCAACTTATTCACGTTAACTATTATTAATAGCACTTGCCAGTTCATTCTGCGCAGATTTTAACTCAGAAACATTTTCAACAATACTATTTAACACCCCATTCACTTTATTTGCCTGTTCCTCGGTCAACGCCACTCGATTCTGACTCCCCTCCATCATTTGCACCGCATTTCTTGCATGTTGTTGTAACTCTTCAATAATACTTTGAATATCCTTGGTTGCTTGCTGTGTTTTCCCTGCCAAAATACGTACCTCATCGGCCACAACGGCAAACCCTCGGCCATGCTCTCCTGCACGCGCGGCCTCAATAGCCGCATTAAGTGCCAATAAATTCGTCTGTTCTGCAATGTCTCGAATTAACACCAATACGGCACCAATATTACCGCTGTCTGCTTCAAGCTTTTTTAATACGTCCGACGCATTGGAGACCTCTTCCGTCAATCCGGTCACTTCTGAAATAACATGGCTGTTCGCATCAATCACGGCCATCGAGTCTTGATTTACCTGATGCACAAACCCTTCCAACTGCGAAGATAAGCTGACCAATGCCGAATTATCAAAACGTGATTCACTCACAACAGGGGCTTGTTGTTGCTGAGCATAGCACGACGCTAACGTCTCATTTAACTCCTCCATTTGAGTTTCAAAGTCCGCCACTTTCGATTCAACTTGAGAGGTTTCAATCATTTGTGCCGTTATTTTATTTGTAGCCAACTCCAACAACTCGTTCAAAGAGAACAGTAACTTAGGGTCAGTGGATGCCGACTTAAGAGGGGTTGAAAAATCTTCCGACTGAATCATGCTTTCAATTTCTGAAATCAACTCCTCTTGATTGCATGTCGTCGATTTACCACCTAAAAACAGAAACATTAATGCCCCCACCACAATCGCCGTCACTAAAATTGTCACAAAAATAACGCCCAGCATTGGCAGCCCACCAGAACCAGAATCCGCCAATGCCAAAGGCGACCCTAACAACGCGCCAACTGAGAGCAAAGCTCCTACTACTATTTTAAAACTACTCATACCATGCTCCTAAGCGTAATAATCAACAATATTATCTGTTAAACCAACGGTGACCAATGACGACTCTTCAACAAAGCCCTCCTCGGTTAACGAATGTTCAGCCCTATTTTTGCCACTCTGAGCATGACCAGACTCATTTTCTGAAAAAGATTGTTTTTGCTCGTGTATATCAACCGATGCCACTTGAACACCCGCTTGCTCCATCATCTCTCTAAGCCTAGGCAAGGCATTTTCCATACTCTCTCGCGTCATGCCATTTTGAGCCGCCAAATTAATATGCATTTTTTGATCTTTATCCAACTGCAACGTCACCTGAATCTGACCTAAACTTTGTGGGTTTAAGGTAATTTGAGCCTGTTGCAAACTATTATTCGACATAAAAACAATACGTTGCCCAAGTGCTTGCCCCCACTGAGGATGTTTAAGGGGAACATTAATACTCTGCAATCCAATAGGCAAGTTCGATTTTCGATCCAAAGAGGCAATTTCTGCCCCCCCTAACAACTCCTTGCCCTCCGATTTTGCCATCGCATCATTCATCGTTTTCACCGCCATCTGCTGTTCCAGTGAAAGCAGCTTACTTTCTTGACTAGCCTGACTGCCTTGTTGTGCAAAAAACATAGATTGTTGCTGTGCAGACTGACCAAAACCTTGCTGAGATGACTGACCAGAAGACGAAGCTTGTTGCCCAAGTCCCTGAGACGATTGTCCCTCTAATGACTGAGTACCCCAGCTTGTTACGCCTTGATTCAGGGCGGAACGACTATTTTGATTCAACACATTAACAGACACCGCCTCTGCTTGAACAGAAGAATCGCCTTGCATCGCAAGCCTCTGTTGAGTGATACCCCATTCAACATCTTCGCCTTCCATCGCCTCATTCATATTCAAGTTCGCATTTGAAGAAGCCAAGTCAAGCCGTTGACTTGACCTATTAGTAGATTGATTCAACACCGTATTCCCCTGAGTCTGTGCCTCAGCACCAAAAGAAATCGAAGCTGGTATAACAGGAGGGGGAAGAATTTCATCTTCTAATATACTCAAAGCCTCCTCCCCCACTTCAACATCTACCGTGATAGGGGACGGCTTTTCAGAAAAAGAAGAAACACCATTCAATCCCGATTCAGCGCTTAAAACAGGATTTAAACCTAAAGGTACTTGCTCCGTCTCAATAGGAACGGCTTGTACAGAGTCTTGTAAAGAAGCTTGCTCTAATCCTAACGTCGCTTTCTCTCCTGGCACCTCTTCTATCCCAATACTTATCGTCGCATCCTCCATTAAACCAGATGAACCCAAGGATTCTAGCTGTGTTACAACATCCTTAACAACACCATCAATAGAAGCATCATACGGCGCAACAACGCCCAACAATCGCTCTGAATTCAAAATGGCTTCATGAGAACCAAGCTGATCAACTTGACGCAAAGAATCTGATTCAGTAGCGACTTGTGCATCCATCATCGAAGAAAATAGTCCTGAAAAAACACTTTTTTCAGGTTCACTCCCCCCATCCGAAACGGAATATAATGCATCTAAAGGCGATTCTACTTGAGGTATTTTACTTATTAACGTCATAAAAACTCATCCCAATATTCTTAAACGATTGACACGCTTTCAATCGAAAAAAGCAAAATCCATACCAGCTTATCCAAAAACCAGAATAAGCGTTAGCTCATCGCTAGACCCATATCATAAGCGTAACCACATCTAAGGTGCGAATAAATCAACCGCTTTAAAAAATTCTTTCCCCCCC
>WFNQ01000198.1 GCA_015488565.1 Thiomicrorhabdus sp. | reverse complement strand
TTATGGAGGAGTTGACTAAGCTCACCCCTTCACTTTGCTCATTACTGGAAGCGGCAATCTCTTCAATGATTTGATTGACATTGGAGATGGATTCCACAATTTCATTTAATACATCACCAGAACCTTTTACATGAACGGTGCCTTCGGTGACCTTTTTAACGGTATCCTCAATTAAGCCACGAATCTCTTTGGCGGCTTCAGCGGATTTACCGGCAAGGTTACGTACCTCACCGGCCACGACGGCAAAGCCTCGCCCGTGCTCGCCTGCTCGTGCCGCTTCAACCGCGGCATTTAGAGCCAATAAATTGGTTTGGAAAGCGATGCTGTCAATTAAGCCGATAATGTCATTAATTTTTTGACTGGATGCATTAATCTGCTCCATGGCATCAATGGCTCGGTGCATAACTTCAACGCCTGAGCTGGCTTGCTGTGCTGTGGTTTGTGTTACGGTAGATGCTTCTCGAGAGTTGTCTGCATTTTGTTTCACCGCTGCCGTCATCTCTTCCATGCTGGAAGCGGTCTCTTCCAGTGACGCCGCTTGATCTTGGGTTCGATTGTTAAGGTCGATACTGCCTTGATAAATTTGCTCTGCACCGCCACTAACCGCATTGGTTGCGGCCTTGGTTTGTGCAATCATGGAGTTTAAACTGTCTACGGCAACATTTAAGCTATCTTGTAATACCGCGAATAGCCCTGAGTATTGGCCTTCAATGTGGTTTGTTAAATTCCCCTCTGATAGCGATACAGCGACCTTAACGGTTTCATTAATGGGGTGTTCTATCGCAATGATTAATTCGTTAATAGATTGACTGAGTTCTTTAGCGACGCCATCCACTCGGCTTAAGTCAATACGAGCATCCAGCTTTCCTTGTTTCGCGGATTGAATGGTGGTATTCACCTCTTGCAGTAACTGAACTTCTGCGGTTTTATCGCGCCATTCGGCGATGGTAGCGGTGCGAATACCTGCTCGGTTAAAGACTGGAATGACGTAAAGCTCGAGATGAAGATCGCCTAAATCAATTTTACCTAGGTAGGGTTCTTTTAAATGAGTCAGAATGCCGCGTTGATGTGACGGGGTTTTATGAAATATATCAATATTTTTACCGATCAGCTCTGAAACATTAAATTCTGGTAGGTTTGCTTGAAGCGTGGCTTCTTTGTCTTCTAAAAATGAGACCATGTCATGGTTCATATAACTGATGTTGAGATTCGCATCGGTAATCATGATATTGGTTGACACTTGATCCATCGCCGTTTGCAGCAGTTGTGCCTGATCAAGCTGGTAAGCTGACTCTTCAATTTGCTCTCGGGCGGATAAGTAAACAGAACGAATGGCTGTTTTTTGTTGTCCAAACGGTGTTTTAGGGTCAAACCAATCGCTGCTTAAGTGTTCTCGCGAAGCAATGGTTATCAGGTCTTTTTGGGTAAGCTTATGTGCTTTATTTAGGTACAATCCATAGAAAAAGGGTGGGATGAGTCCTAAAATAACAACCGCAAGTAGCGTTGATATGCTATAGCCATCGGAAATAGCATAAGCCGATAAGGGAATAATATAAATCAGAAGCATTAAAATAGGGAGTTGGTATTGCGGAGCAAGTTTTGGAAAAAAGTTGAGCTTATTCCAGTTGATGCCTTGAAAGATGCGCGCAGATTGGATTTTGGCTTTGCCTGCTTTGATGGCTTGATAAGCTTGCGTCGCGGCTTGTTTTTCTGCCTCGGTTGCTGGGGTTCGAACGGACATGTAACCACTGATTTTACCACTTTTGTAAATGGGCGTTGCATTGGCTCTTACCCAATAAAAGCCCCCATTAGCGCGACGATTTTTAACAATCTGAGACCACGTCTCGCCCGCTTTAAGTGATTGCCATAAATCAGCAAAGACAGCTTCGGGCACGTCTGGATGGCGGATAACATTATGTGGTTGCCCAATAAGCTGGCTGCGTGAAAAACCACTGGCGGCCTCAAAGGCATCATTGCATTCAATAATGTTCCCTGAAAGATCGGTTTTAGAAACCAGTGTTAAGCCCTCTGGAATAACGTACTCTTCATTCGTGATGGGTTGGTTATTGCGCATGCGTTAACTCCTATGAATGTAAATGATTGCCCTCATTCTATGGTAAAGCTAGGTTGGATTCTAGTTAAAAAAGAAGAAACCTTTTTATTTACCTATAAATTAATGGACAAAACCAGCTTAATAAGTCGTATTGGCACTTCATTAATGTTTTAGGGAAGTGCATTGAAATTTAAAACGGCGTCAGGTAGAGTGGGAGTTGATTTCATGTTGATTCTTTTAGGCTTTTAATTTTGTATAAAGATAAGATTTTGTTCAGTCATTTTGCCTCTCCTCCTTCGTCTTTAAAGCGTCGAATCTTTTCGGGTACATTTTCACTGCTATTTTGGCTATTCATGATTGGTTTAGCGGTGTTTGTCTATTTTTTTTCAGACTATTTAATTAAGCAACAGTATGAAAGAGTGAAAGCGGGTGTCACGATTTCAGCCAAAGGATTGGCCAATGTCATTGATGAGCGTATTGATCAACAGCGTTTGATGGTGAAAGCCTTGGCCATTCATAATGAAGAGCAAATTTATGAGTTGGCTTCAGGGGGGGGATACCCCTTTGATTTTTTTAAGTTATCGGAACATATTAAGGATTTATTACCAAATACAACGCAATTTGCCATTTTGGATGGACAGGCTCATTTGGTTATTGGTAGTGAACGATTGCATATCGGAACAAGTTGTTACACCGATATACAGCATGGTCTGGCTTCTTTTCCGACAGAGGTCTCTTTTTTAGGACCGCATAATTCACCTGATGGCAGCATTCATTATGATGTGGCTTACCCTTTAGAAAGTAATGTAGAACAAAATAAGCGACGTGCCGTTCTCTTTTTAAGCTTTAACTTTAAGGATTTTCACGAACAGATTATTCATTTTAATACCGATACTTTTGAGTTTGTTTTAGTCAAATCAGTCGCCTCTCCCCTTGTGATTGTGTCGGATAAAGGTATTGCGGCGAGTGAATATGGCAGTAAGCTGGAGCCAGCCGTGTTGGAAAGTGCATTGGTCAAAACTCCCGTTTTAAATGGACAGTGGTTATTGCTAGGACTGCCTAAACCAGGTGTTTTTTCGAGTTACATTAAGAAGATCTGTTGGACGGCAGCCCTTTTTTTAACGGTTTTTTTAATCTTTATTACATTGCTTTTGTCTTATTTACGTAAGGTAGAGCAAGCTCGTCAGCGATTAGAGAGTAATTCGGTGCAAGATGCGTTATTTAATACAGGACCAACGGTGTTGTTTCAGAAAAAAGCAGACAGCAACATGGCGGTGGAGTATGTCTCTCCTAACGTGTACTCATTGTTAGGTTGTAGTGTACAAGAGGTCTTAAATAAAGGCTCTTTTGTGGATTTAATTTTATTGGAAGATGTCGCTTCAGTACGAATGGCGGTGTTAAATGCGTGTACCCATCATGAGCAGGAGGTGAGTTTAGAGTATCGTGTGAAATTTGCTCAGTATCAGGGGTATCACTGGGTATACGATTTAACACGCATTGTGTATGACGCACAAGGAAAAGCGTCGCATTTGCAAAGTTACGTGACCTCCATTCACGCACAAAAAATGGCCGAGCAGAATGCAAGTCGCTTGATTGAAAGTGCACCCGATGCGATGGCGGTGACCGATCGGTACGGTATCGTCCTCAGGGTGAATCAGGCATTTGAGAAAATGTTTGGTTATGAGCGTGAAGACTTGGTTGGCTTGTCTTTGGATCTGTGTATTTATGAAAATACAGAAGATGCTTGGCATCAACGCATTAAATTATTGTTGGATGATGAGAGTCTCGATTCGGTTTTGTTGGGGTCAGATGCATCTATCTCTGCGATTACGCGTGAAGGAAAAACCTTTACGGTCGAAGTGGGCTTTAGCCGAGTGAATACCTTGGATGACATTCAATTGGTGCATACGATTCGAGATGTATCCATACAAATTCAAGCGCAAACACAAATGCAAATTGCTAAAGAGCGAGCCGAGTCGTTGGCTCGTGCTCGAAGTCGTTTTGTCGCGACCATGAGTCATGAAATAAGAACCCCCTTAAATGGGGTGCTGGGGATGTCTAACTTACTTATGAACACCCCTCTTAATTCACAACAAACGATGTATTTGCAGGCGATTGAACACAGTGGGCAAGCGTTGTTAAAAGTTGTGAACAATATTTTAGATTTTGCCAAGTTGGATGAAGGAGGCGTTCGTTTAGAAGCGAAAGCGTTTGATTTAAATACCGTGGTTCGGAATACACTGCAAATTTTAAATTTGCAGGTGCTTGAAAATGAAGTGGAGGTGTTTTTTGAAAGCAACTTACCCAACCAGCTGAAATTGCTTGGTGATGCAGGGCGTGTACAGCAAGTGTTATTAAACCTCTTAAGCAATGCGATTAAGTTTTCACCGCAAGGTCGCGTGGATATTATTGTAACCAGCCAGTTTGTAAGCAGTAGCCCATCGGATATGGTAACGGTGTTGATTGAGGTAAAAGACAATGGAATTGGGATTTCAGCGGATGCGTTAGAGCAACTGTTTGACTCTTTTACTCAAGCGGATGATTCCACCACGCGTAAGTTTGGTGGGACAGGGCTGGGATTGACGATATCAAAACAGTTGGTTGAGTTAATGGGGGGCACAATTGGCGTGGTTTCTGAAGAGCATTCAGGGAGTCTATTTTGGGTTGAAGTGCCCTTTCCGTTTATATTACCTAACCCTTGTTTAGAGCCTGAGGGCAGGCAAGAAAGGGGAGAACAAGCTAAACAGGAAAGTGATGCGGTTTTATTGCCAGACCTATCCGACTCTCCAAAAAGGATTGAGGAGAAGAAACCACTTTCTAACATAGAGAATACATTACATTCTGAGCCATCCAAAATATTAGAGAGTCATTCGGCTTTAGCCAATAAAACAATTTTATTAATTGAAGACAATGAAACCAATCAAGAGATTGTTCTGGCGTTTGTTCAGCGCTTAGGCGGACGATTGGATATTGCAAAAAATGGACTGGAAGGTCTCTCATTTTGGCGTATGGATGCTCAAAAATATGATTTGATTTTAATGGATTGCCAAATGCCAGTCATGGATGGCTATGAAGCAACGATTTTAATTCGCAAAGAGGAGGTTTTATCGGGGGTTGAGAGCTCAATACCCATTGTAGCATTGACTGCCAATGCCATGCCTGAGGATCGGGAACGTTGCTTTTCTGTCGGCATGAACGACTACATTACGAAACCAATTAATGTTGAACTGTTTAATCAAACATTGATTAAGTGGGTTCAGGATGACATCACATCGAGTTAATCTGTTAGATGAGTGCCATTAAAAAAACTGTACCCCAGAGCACCCTCTCTTGAGCAAGCTCAATTCACCTTGCACCCCCTGTCTATCTAATACCTCCGCAGTCATTTTAGCAGGCGGGCAAGGCAAGCGAGTGGGGTTGCGGCAAAAAGCATTATTACCTTATCAAAACAAGCCGTTGTTACACTGGGTCTTGCAGCGTTTAATGCCACAGGGCGTGCCCATTTGGTTAAATGTAAACTCAAATGCAGCAGGTTATAAAGCCTATGACTTACCTCAGTTTTCAGACCAGCACCAAGCCTTTTTAGGGCCTATGTCTGGTATGCAAGCGGCTTGGCGTTCGATTGAATCGGACTGGATTGTCTTTGTGCCTTGCGATAACCCGAATTTACCTCAAGATTTAATTGAGCGATTGATGCAAGCTTATTTAATCGACCCTGCGCCATTGATGGTGGTGGAAGATGGACAACGCATTCAGCCTCTTTATCTTTTGATGCATCGTAGTATGAATCTGGCGTTAGATCAGGCCTTAGAGCGTTCTCATTTAAGTGTGTTTCGTTGGATTCAAGAAAACCAACACACGCTTGTCGATTTTTCAGATCAACCCGACTGTTTTCAAAACTTGAATACAATTGAAACCGATTTGGGAACGAATCTATCGCCCCGATAATGGTCGCTTGCTGTTAGAATAGCCCCCTTCCTATAATAACTAAAAATACAAATCACTATGAGCAATGCACAGTTAATCCTAATTGATAAACGCAATCAACCTTTAAAAGAGTACCTTGTTGCCGTGGCCGCTTCCGATGGCCTGAATATTCGAGGGGTTGAAATCATGGCCTCTCCTGCGAAAGGAGAGCGCTCTTTGTTGAATGCCAATGTGGTCATTCCTCCCTTAGAAGCGTTTGACTTTGATGTTAAAAAAATAGCGGACTCATTGCTTGAACAGTTGATGGTCGGTGAAGAAGCCATGCCTGTGCAACAATTTATTGAAAAATGCTCTGAAGAGGAAGCGGTTTGTGCCGCATTAACCAAGTCATTGCCCAAGTTGCGTAAAAAAATTGAGGCCTTGTTAAAAGAGTTTTGCGAGTCCGACGTGATTGACTTGATTCAAGAGCGCCGTAACGATGCCTTGTATAAACTCAAACAACATGACACCGAGTTGAAAGGCAAAAAAATAGTCTGTATTGATATTGAAGCCACCAATGTGTCGACCCACCCCGAAGCAGACATCATTCAAATTTCTGCCTGTGATCTGGAAGGCAACGAGTTATTTAATCAGCTGATTAATCCCGGCTACGACGTGCCAGAAAATGAAAAACATAATATCACCACCGAGATGGTAGCGGGTCAGCCACTATTAGCCGAAGCGTGGGATGATATTCATGCCGTGTTAAAAGAAGCGGATGTGGTGTTGGCTTACAGCACAGAAAGCGATTACATGTACCTTGAAAAAAGTGCCGAAAAAAAGTTGCTTCCCTTTGAATTGGATTACAACACGTGGTTGGATGCCGCAGAGTTAAGCAAGGACTTACACGGTGCATTGCGTTGGCACAGTGAAAAAATGTACTGGTTTTACAAAACCCCTAAGCTAACGATGGCGTATGAAAAAGTATTGGGTAAAGCGTTTCCTGGTGATGCACACGATGCATTAGCCGATGCGCGCGCAACAGCGGAACTGTTTAATGCCATGTTAGAAAAAGGTCGAAAATCACAAGTACAGCAAAAGAAAGTGGTGAAAGCCAAAGAGGTGATTACCAACAACCCATTTGCCGCCGCCTTTGCGAATGCGAAACGCAAATAGGGGGGGAGAAAATTATGTGTAAAAAATCTTCCCCCCCCTCTTTTAAGCAACTTGAAAAAGCCACTCAAGGGGATACGTTTGACTGGCAAG
>WFNQ01000197.1 GCA_015488565.1 Thiomicrorhabdus sp. | reverse complement strand
TCTTCTTTTTTTACCATGCCCAACGTTTGTCTTGCGATGGTTTCAAGCGAGGCGTGATCGTTTTGCAATGCTTTCACTTGTTGTGCTAACTTTGCATTAATCAAACGTTGCTCTTCTAAAGAGACCTCTAGGGTTTTAAGCTGCTCCTCTAACGCAAAAAGCTCGCCAAACCCTCCATCAGAGGATAATAAGCGAGCTTGTAAAACTAAAATGAGAAGAGCCAGTGCGATATAAATCTTTTTCACACCGCTACCTCAAGTTTCGTTTATTTTTTTAGGTTGTAAAAGGCGTTCATTCCAGGATAAACCGCTTCACTTCCAAGTGCTTCTTCAATACGAATCAACTGGTTGTATTTTGCAATACGGTCGGTACGAGAAAGTGAACCCGTTTTAATTTGACCTGCACCGGTTGCAACGGCAATATCGGCAATCACAGTATCTTCTGTTTCACCTGAACGGTGAGAAATCACTGCGGTATAACCGGCTTCTTTCGCCATGCGAATTGCTTCAAATGTTTCCGTTAAGGTTCCGATTTGGTTGATTTTAATCAAAATAGAGTTCGCAACACCGTTGTCGATGCCTTGCTGAAAGATTTTAGGGTTGGTTACAAACAGATCATCACCCACTACTTGTAAGCGATCTCCGTACTGTTCAGTCTGTAACTTAAAGCCATCCCAATCCGCTTCGTCTAAACCATCTTCAATAGAGATAATTGGGTATTTATTCACCCACTCCCCTAATAAATCAACCATGCCTTCAGAGGTCAGAGTTTTGTTTTCAGATTTTAAGAAGTACTTTCCATCGCTGTAAAGCTCTGAAGAGGCCGCATCCATTGCGATCATAATATCCGTGCCTGCTTTATAGCCCGCATTTTCAATCGCTTCTAAAATAACGGTAATCGCTTCTTCGTTAGACTTAAGATCTGGTGCAAACCCACCTTCATCACCAACGGCTGTGTTGTACCCTTTTTTGGCTAAAACAGACTTTAATTCATGGAAGATTTCAGAACCGTAACGAATGGCTTCTGCAATGCTTGGCGCACCAACCGGTACAATCATAAACTCTTGAAAGTCTACTGAGTTATCGGCGTGTTCACCACCATTGATGATGTTCATCATTGGAACAGGCATTTTATAATCATCTGTTTTTAGGTAAGCATAAAGTGGCAGACCTTTAGAAGCGGCGGCTGCTTGAGCCGTAGCAATCGAAACCGCTAAAATCGCGTTTGCGCCTAAACGACCTTTATTTTCAGTGCCGTCTAAATCGATCATAATTTGATCAATGGCCGCTTGATCCATTGCATCTTTGCCAATCAAAGCAGACTTAATGCCTCCTTTAATATTATTTACTGCAGTCAAGACACCCTTACCACCATAACGTGATTTATCACCGTCACGTAGTTCAATGGCTTCACGCGCTCCAGTTGATGCGCCTGATGGAGAAATGCCACGACCAAAAGAGCCATCTTCTAAAATAACGTCCGCTTCAACGGTTGGATTACCACGAGAATCAATTACTTCGCGAGCTTTAATATCTTTAATCAATGACATTCTTTTTATTTCCTATTCTTATATATAATTTTTTACAGTGTCGTATTTTACTATGAAATTATGACGCTAAGATGACAACTTATGAATTTACACTCCTAACCCCCCGATAGAAATACGAATTAGAGTGTAAGCCCTTGATGGATTTTCTATCGGGGGATTAGGGTATAAAGTTAATCCAGTAGGTTACTTTCAATAAAACCATGCTGTTTCACAAGATCGTCCAATGCTTTCATGGTTTCTAACAAGGGCTTTAATTGCCCTAATGGCCACATATTTGGACCGTCACTTAAGGCTTTTTCTGGATTGGGGTGTGTTTCCATAAAGACACCCGAAACACCAGCCGCAATCGCCGCACGTGCTAACACGGGAACCATCTCTCTTTGTCCGCCTGACGTTGTTCCCTGTCCACCCGGTTGTTGTACCGAATGCGTGGCATCGAACACCACTGGGCAACCCGTGCGACGCATTGAGGCTAAACCACGCATATCCGACACTAAGGTATTGTAGCCAAACGAGGTGCCACGATCACAAACCATAATATTTTCATTGCCGACTTCTCGTGCTTTGGCAACCACTTGATCCATATCCCAAGGCGCTTGAAACTGGCCTTTTTTGATATTGACAGGAATGCCCTGACGGCAAACGTTTTGAATAAAGTTGGTTTGGCGCACTAAAAAAGCGGGCGTTTGCATCACATCAACCACCGATGCGATTTCATCCAATGGCGAGTCTTCATGCACATCCGTTAATACGGGGACGCCGATTTCGTCTTTTACTTTTTGTAGAATACGTAGCCCTTCTTCAACCCCCAAGCCTCTAAAACTGGCGGTTGAAGAGCGGTTGGCTTTGTCGTAAGAGGATTTGTAAATAAATGGAATGCCAACCGATTCGGTAAGCTCTTTTAATGTTGCCGCTGTTTCCATCGCCATTTTTTCAGACTCAATAACACAAGGCCCTGCGATTAAAAATAACGGTTGATCGATGCCAACGTCAAATCCACATAATTTCATTTTCAATATTCCTTAGTTCTTTTTATACGCGTTTGCGGCTTGAACAAATGCGGTAAATAATGGATGACCATTACGTGGTGTGGATGTAAATTCGGGGTGAAATTGACACGCCACAAACCAAGGATGATCTGCCACTTCAATGGTCTCAACAAGATTACCGTCTTCTGAGCGACCGGTAAAAATAAGCCCTGCCTCTTCGAGCTTAGCAACGTAACCATCGTTTACTTCGTAACGGTGGCGATGGCGTTCACGAATAACCGTTTCACCATAGGCTTGATAAATTTTTGACTCTTCAATAAGAACGCAATTTTGTCCGCCTAATCGCATGGTTCCGCCTAAATCGACCGTCTCATCACGTTGAATTTTCTGACCATTTTCATCCGTCCACTCGGTAATTAAGGCCACGACAGGATACGGTGTGTCTGGGTTCAATTCGCTGCTGTGTGCACCTTTTAGGCCAGCGACATGACGAGCAAATTCAACCACCGCCATCTGCATCCCTAAACAGATTCCTAAATAAGGAATCTTGTTTTCTCGTGCAAATTGAATCGCTGAAATTTTCCCCTCAACACCACGCTCCCCAAAACCACCTGGAACAAGAATCGCATCTTTATTTTTAAGTGCCGATAATCCAGACGCTTCTAATGACTCTGAATCAATGTAGTCGAT
Source organism: Thiomicrorhabdus sp. (assembly GCA_015488565.1). Lineage (GTDB taxonomy): Bacteria > Pseudomonadota > Gammaproteobacteria > Thiomicrospirales > Thiomicrospiraceae > Thiomicrorhabdus. The sequence goes on along the minus strand of WFNQ01000197.1, from coordinate 489 downwards.
GTTCACACGAGTATTGGTATGAATGCCTGCGTGAATCAATGACTCAATTAATGATTTGTATGCTTCGGTTAAATCAACATATTTACCGACCATGGCAATATCAACGGATTTTTGTGGGTTTAACTGCGCGTTCACGACGGCATCCCAGTCACTTAAATCCAATGATTTATTTTCAATATTTAGTCGCGTCATAACAAGGTCATCTAACCCTTGCTCGTGCAACATTCTTGGTACAGAATAGATGGTTTTTGCATCTAATGAATTAATAACCGCCTTCTCTTCCACATTGGTAAACAGGGCAATTTTACGCTTTTCACTGGCTCCTAACGCCATTTCTGAACGACAAATCAAAATATCCGGCTGAATTCCAATCGAGCGCAACTCTTTAACCGAGTGCTGTGTTGGCTTGGTTTTTACCTCACCAGCAACGGCAATATAGGGTAGCAATGTCAGGTGCATAAATAAAGATCGGTCACGACCCACTTCAAG
>WFNQ01000196.1 GCA_015488565.1 Thiomicrorhabdus sp. | reverse complement strand
TGATTGCGGATGGTCGAGATATGGGAACGGTTGTTTTTCCTGACGCAGACATTAAGTTTTATTTGACGGCTTCAGCCGCTATTCGAGCAAAAAGACGTGTTAAGCAGTTGAAAACTCAGGGAGTTAGTGCTAACATTACTCAGATAACAAAAGATATCGAAGCACGAGACGAGCGTGATCTTAATCGTAAGACAGCCCCTCTTAAACCTGCTAAAGATGCCATTGTTATTGATACCTCTCATTTAGAGATTAAAGCGGTGTGTGAAAAAGCCATCGTTTTAATTCGAGAAAAAGTATTGACGACTTAATTTATTTTTTAAGAATAGTTTGTTAACCAATTGTTTTTTTAAAGATTAAACCCAAATCCTTACATAGAAACGTGAAAAGTAGTGTAAGCATTTGGAAAACCTAGGGTTTTTAAATATGCAGTCGCACCCATAGGTTCGGCGTAGTATTTTAAGACCCTAGGTTTTTCAAAGGGGTGCGCTAGATTCGTGTTTCTATGTAAGAGTTTGGGTTAAAATTAATGATTTTATTTTTAAAAATCCTCGACTGCATTTTGCAGTCGGGGATTTTGTTTTGTTGGCAACTGGGAAGCCGACAATTAACTAATTGACCCGCTAATCTAATTAATACTCCCATTTGAGTTAAATTAGCGGTTAGAAAAAACTGGAAGTATTTATCCATGAGTGAATTATCTTTCGCTGAATTATTTGAAGCATCGTTCCAAGAAAAATTTAATACAGGTTCTTTAATTATTGGTACTGTTATTGGTATTGATAAAGAGACTGTTCTCGTTGACGCAGGAATGAAATCAGAATCCTCTATCCCTAAAGTACAATTTTTAGACGCGAATGGCGAGCTAGAAGTGGCGGTAGGTGATGAGGTTGAAGTGTATCTTGAGTCACTAGAAGACGGTCTTGGTGAAACACGTTTATCGCGTGAAAAAGCCAAACGTGCTAAAACTTGGGATCGTCTTGAAACAGCAATGGAAGAAGGTGAAGTTGTTGTTGGTTTAGTCACTGGTAAGGTTAAAGGTGGTCTAACGGTTGATGTTGAAGGTGTTCGTGGTTTCTTACCTGGTTCACTTGTGGATATTCGCCCAATTCGTGACTTTGGTTTCCTTGAAGGAAAAGAGATCGAAATGAAACTTGTTAAGCTTGATCGCAAGCGTAACAACGTTGTTGTTTCTCGTCGTGCCGTGATTGAAATTGAAAGTTCAGCAGAGCGTGAAGCCATTCTAGCCAATATGGAAGAAGGCTCTACTCTTAAAGGAATTGTTAAAAACCTAACTGACTACGGTGCTTTCATTGATCTTGGTGGTGTTGATGGTCTTCTACACATTACGGACATGGCTTGGCGTCGTGTTAACCATCCTTCTGAAATCGTTAATGTTGGCGACGAGATTGATGTTAAGGTTCTTAAGTTTGATAAAGAGCGTAGCCGTGTTTCGCTTGGTCTTAAGCAGCTTGAGGAAGATCCTTGGTCTGATATGGTTTCTCGCTACCCAATGGGTGCAGAAGTGGCTGGTAAAGTGGCCAATATTACTGACTATGGTGCATTCATTGAGATTGAAGAAGGCATCGAAGGATTGGTTCATACTTCAGAGCTAGATTGGACAAACCGTAATATTCACCCATCTAAAGTGGTTCACTTGGGTCAAGAAGTTCGCGTTAAAATCTTAGATGTTGATCAAGAGCGTCGTCGTATTTCATTGTCTATTAAGCAATGTGCCGTTAATCCTTGGGAAAGTTTCTCAGCAATTCATGCTAAAAACGATAAGATTCAAGGGGTTATTAAGTCCATTACTGACTTCGGTATCTTTATCGGTCTAGACGGTGGCATTGATGGTTTAGTACATCTTACAGATATCTCTTGGAAACAAACTGGTGAAGAAGCCATTCGTGACTTCAAAAAAGGCGATGAGCTTGAAACGGTTATTCTTTCAATCGACCCTGATCGTGAGCGTATCTCTTTAGGTCTTAAGCAACTAGAGCAAGATCCATTTGGTCAGTTTGTTGCAGATCACGGAAAAGGTAGCATTGTTGAAGGTGTGGTTAAAACCGTTGACAATAGAGGTGCTGTAATTGAATTAGCGCCAGAAGTTGAAGGATATCTTCGTGCTTCAGAATTGCTAGAAGACACGCGTGATGCATCAAGCGTTCTAAAAGAAGGCGATAAAGTTTCAGCTAAAGTAACGAATATTGATCGCAAAAATCGTTCACTGTCATTATCAATGAAAGCAAAAGAAGCACACGAAGAGCAAGAAGCGCTAAAAGGCTATTCTGAAACACAAGCTCCGGCTGCAGGTTCAACATTTGGTGATCTTTTCAAGGATAAAATGTAATCTGATATAAGGTAACGAATCTTAGTTACTTTTCAAGTTGACTTTAGTTGGCGTAACACGTTCAATTAAGGTCTTACTTTGGTCTTTTTAGTGTCGTATATTTTTTAAGCGGCACTAAATCTCTCTTGTGTTATTTAGAGATTATTAAGAGTATGATCAAATGACAAAGTCAGAAATCATTGAACTCATTGCAAGAAAGCAAACTCAGTTTTCTCAAAAAGATATTGAGCTTGCAGTGAATCAAATAGTTGATTCTATGATAGAAACACTGTCTCAAGGCGAACGAATTGAGATTCGTGGTTTTGGTAGTTTTAGTCTTCATTATCGAAAAGCTCGAGTGGGACGTAACCCTAAAACAGGGGAAACCGTTTCACTGCCTGATAAACGTGTACCACACTTTAAACCAGGAAAGTCGTTACGAGAACGAGTGGATCAATCGAAAGAAACAACTGAAATTCTATTTTAAATCTTAAAAAAGGGCTACTTTGTAGCCCTTTTTTTTTATTCTGCTTTTTATTGCTCTATAATCTCAATTACTGTTCATTGTGTAGAGACGTTATTTAAATGCTTAAGCTATTCATTTTCATCATCATAATCGTTCTTCTTGTTTTAGGTATTGTCTTGGGTGTGTTAAACCCTGATAAAGTTAGTTTGGATATGTTTCTTATTCAGACGACACTTCCTTTGGGGTTACTATTAGCCATTACATTAGTCGTTGGTGCTTTATTAGGTGCGGCGGCTTCATCTTTTAAAATAAGTCAATTAAAGTGGCAGTTGCGTAAGCAGCTAAAGGCTAATAAAAAGCAATTAAATGAAGTAGTCCGATTAAAAAAAACGTCCTCTCTTAAGGAAAAAGAATCAAAAACCCATTCTAACGGGTTGGTTAATATAGAAAAAACAGGTTAGTTATGAATCAAAATAGTTCTAAAGTATTAGTCGCACTCGATTTTGCAAGCCGTCAGGCGGCTCTGGATTTTACTAAAAAATTAGACCCTTTGTTATGTCGTTTAAAGGTAGGGAAAGAGTTATTTGCGGTCGCAGGCCCTGAGTTTGTTTCAGAACTCATTCAACGTAAATTTGATGTTTTTTTAGATTTAAAATATCACGACATCCCAAATACGGTAGCAAAAGCCATTCAAGCGGCAGCCAGGTTAGGGGTTTGGATGGTAAATGTTCATGCATTGGGTGGTCGTAAGATGATGGAAGCAGCACATCGTGCTTTGGCCGATTGCGAGCATAAACCCTTATTGATTGCCGTGACGATTTTAACCAGTATGGAGCAATCTGATTTAGCAGAAATTGGTCTGCAAGGAACACCTAAAGAAAATGTACTTCGCTTGGCCACATTAGCACAGTCCTCTGGAATGGATGGTGTTGTCTGTTCTGCTCAAGAGGTGGCTTTGTTACGACAAACATTAGGCAATGATTTCTGTTTAGTCACGCCCGGAATCCGTCCAAAAGGCAGCCTGCATGATGATCAAAAGCGAATCATGACACCCGAACAAGCGATAACTTCTGGCTCTAGCTATTTAGTAATTGGTCGCCCCATTACTCAATCAGAAGACCCTCTAGCAACGTTAAAAAGTATCAACGCAGATTTGTGATTGAAAATAGGGCGTTGTTAGGGTATAATTCGCGCCTTTCGGGCATGTTGCTTGAAATATCCTTGTCTCACTAATCTTTTAAAAGAATTAGGAGACTTTTTATAATCCATAAGGAAGAAATAAATGCGTCATTATGAAGTTATATTTCTAGTGCACCCTGATCAGTCTGAACAGGTTCCTGCAATGCTAGAACGTTACCGCACCCTTATTGAACAGTCTGGCGGTCAAATTCACCGTTTAGAAGACTGGGGTCGCCGTCAACTTGCCTATCTTATTAATAAGGTACACAAAGCTCACTACATTTTAATAAATATTGAATGTGGTCAAGAAGCATTAGATGAATTAGAAAATGCTTTTTATTACAACGATGCGGTGTTACGTAGCATGGTTGTTAAGCAAAAAACGGCATTAACAGATCCTTCTGTGATGCTTGCTAAGAAAGATGAAAAATTTGATAAACGTCGTGATTCACGTTCACAAGGAGCTAAAAATGGCTAGAGGATTTGGAAGAAAAAAATTCTGTCGTTTTACTGCGGATGGCGTAAAGCAGATTGATTATAAAGATTTAGATACATTAAGATCTTATATTACGGAAACTGGAAAAATTGTTCCTAGCCGTATTACAGGAACCAGTGCGAAGTATCAACGTCAACTGGCAACAGCAATTAAGCGCGCGCGTTATCTTGCATTATTGCCATATACAGATCAGCATAAATAGATTGTTTGAATAAGTAAAAAATAACAGGGTCACCATGCTAGGAATTGCAACTTATTCAATGAAAGGGCCTCTACAGGCTCTAATTGCAGTGAGTTTATTTTCTGCATTGAGTGTTTGGATTGCCCCATTTGGTTTGTTAGTGGGGGCCATTATCGCCTTAGTCACCTTACGTGTTTCGGTGATTGATGGATTTAAAACCCTTTCTTGGGGTGCGTTGGTAAATATTGTATTAACACTCGTAGTCACGGGGGCTTATTGGCCTTCAGTGCTTGCTGTAATGGAATACATGTTACCAATATGGTTAATGAGTGTGATTTTAAGGCAAACCAACTCATTAGCCACGGCGCTTCAGTTTGCCATGCTCGTTGCTGGACTTGGTTTGATTGGGTTTTACCTGATAATACCAAATCCAAGCGACTGGTGGTTAGCTCAGTTTAACTCTGTTATCGCACCTGTTTTAGAGTCCTCAGGGGTTGATTATCAACCTGAGATGATTACTAAAATGATGAATATGGTCACCATGTTGTTAGCGGTATTTGCCGTTATTTTATGGTTTTCGATATTAACAATAGGGCGTTGGTGGCAAAGTGAGTTATACCATCCAGGCCAGTTTAAAGTTGATTTTTATCAATTACGTCTGCCTAAATCAACCGCGTATGTAGCGATTGTTTTAGCCATACTTGGACTGGCTTTAGGCAAAGGTGATGGATTAATTTCAGATTTAACGGCCGTCGTAGTTGTTGGTCTGATGTTTCAAGGTATTGCCATTGCACATCACTCAATCGCGATTAAGAAAATGCATAAAGTGTGGTTGGTAGGGCTTTATATTCTGTTATTTATATTTCCACAAACAATGCTGATATTAGCAACCATTGGTTTAATCGATACTTGGATAGACTTTCGAAACCGATGGAAAAAAGAAGAATTATAGAGGTTTAAGCTATGAATGTTATTCTGCTTGAAAAAGTACAAAATTTAGGAGTTTTAGGCGATCAAGTTTCCGTTAAGTCGGGTTATGCCCGTAACTTTTTGATTCCTAAAGGAAAAGCAAAAGCGGCAACAAAAGAAAATATTGCGGCATTTGCTGAAATTCGCGCTGAACTTGAAAAAGCAGCGGCGGCTGAACTGGCGGTTGCACAAGGTATTTTTGAAAACTTGAACGGTCAAGTCACAACGCTTGAAGCGACAGCTGGAGATGAAGGAAAACTATTCGGCTCTATCGGTACACAAGATATTGCAGATGCACTTAAGTCTGCTGGGTTTGAAGTTGAGCGTCGTGATGTTCGTATGCCTGATGGTGTTTTACGCCATATTGGTACGTATGAAATTGACATTCAATTGCATACTGATGTTGTTGCTTCAATCACTGTTGAAGTAAAAGCAATCGAAGCGTAAGTTTTACTGCTTGATAGCTTGATTAAAAAGCGAGTCCATTTAATATGGACTCGCTTTTTTTTTATTGTAAATTTGTTTTTATCTTAGGGTTATAATCTTGTGTTATGAATAATAAACCATCCCATACCAATCCTTCAGAAGAGTTATTTAAAATTCCGCCTCACTCCTTAGAAGCAGAACAGTCTGTCATTGGTGGCTTAATGCTGTCGAATGAAGTACTGGATGATGTGATGGCAATCGTGAATCAAAATGACTTTTATACCAAACAACATCAAGCTATTTTTTCGGTGATTACCGAATTGAGTCGTAATAACAAGCCATTTGACCTTGTTGCTTGTGTTGCACACTTGGAAGCAACCGGTCAATTGGAGCTGGCAGGCGAAAAAATTTATTTGGTTGAGCTGGTTAAAAATACTCCTGGTGCGGCCAATATTTTATATTACGCACAACTGGTACGAGATAAAGCCATTTTGCGAGGTTTGATTAAAGCCAGTAATGAGGTCGCCGAATCGGCCTACTACCCTCAAGGAAGAGAAGTACGTGAAATTTTAGACATTGCTGAGTCTAAGATTAATGCAATTGCAGAGCATGGTGAAGGCAAAGAGCGCCAGTATAAAACCATGGACATGCTATTGGAATCGGCCATTAATAAGATAGATGAACTGTTTAATACCGATGGCAGTATTACGGGACAAGAGACCCACTTAACCGACTTTGATGAACTAACCGCTGGGTTACAAAAGTCGGATCTTATTATTGTTGCGGGTCGTCCATCGATGGGTAAAACCACATTTTCGATGAATCTGGCAGAAAATATTGCCTGCAAGAACAATGCGCCCGTCGCGGTCTTCAGTATGGAGATGCCAGGTGAGTCGTTGGCGATGCGTATGATTAGCTCAGTTGGCCGCATTGATGCGGGTCGAATGCGAACGGGGAAGTTAGCACAGGATGATTGGCCTAAATTAAACAAGGCCATTAATGTGCTCTCGCAAGCAAAAATTTTTATTGATGATACACCCGCATTAATGATTACAGAACTCAGAGCGCGATCACGTCGTATTGATAAAGACGTTCGAGAGTTACAGCGTAAAGAAGCTTTGGAAGCAGGGCATGAAGATCCGGATTCAACAGTAACGGGCTTAGGCTTAATTGTGGTTGATTATATTCAGCTCATGCGTGGTTCGGCTAATTCAGAAAATCGAGTGAATGAAATTTCTGAGATTTCTCGTGGTCTTAAAGCGCTAGCAAAAGAGTTAGAAATTCCAGTGATTGCACTTTCCCAGTTAAATCGAAGCCTTGAACAACGCCCTAATAAACGTCCCATAATGTCCGATTTACGTGAATCAGGTGCGATTGAGCAAGATGCCGATTTGATTATTTTTATTTATCGCGATGAAGTTTACAATGCTGACAGCGAAGATAAAGGGCTGGCTGAAATCATATTAGGAAAACACCGAAATGGTGCGTTAGGAACCGTTCGACTCACCTTTATTGGAGAGTACACACGATTTGAAAATCATGCCGGATTTGAGGTGTCAGATGGGCAATATTAATGGCGTGTTTAAAGGGATTTAAGTATGTTTTATCGCCCAGCTAAAGCGTATATTCACTTGCCTGCCTTACGCCATAACTTAGGCATTGCGAAAGCCTTTGCGCCAAACAGTAAAGTCTTAGCGGTGGTCAAAGCTAATGGTTATGGTCATGGAATTTGTCGTGTTGCACAACAACTGGTTGATGCGGATGGTTTTGGGGTCGCCTCAATGGATGAGGCGTTACAGTTACGTCAAAAGGGGTTTTTACACCGCATTTTACTGCTAGAGGGGCTTTTTTCAGAGATTGAAATGCCATTGGCGATTCAAAACCGTTTAGACATTGTTGTTCATTCAGAACACCAGTTGCAATGGCTGTTGAATTATCAAACAACCATTGTGATGACAGTCTGGCTTAAAATTGATACGGGAATGCATCGTTTAGGCTTTTCTTCCAATGAAATTCCTTCGGTTATTAAACGACTTGAACAGAGTCTAAGTAGCTTTAATATTCATTTAATGTCACACCTAGCTTCAGCGGATGAGTCAAGTTCTTCGGCGATTGAATTTACTCAAAATCAAATTAACGTATTTAATCAAGTCACTGAAAAATTTGCTTTTCCAAAAAGCTTAAGTAACTCAGCAGGGCTTCAAGCTTACCGCGCATCTCGTTACGACTGGGTGCGTCCAGGTATTTTATTGTACGGAGCAGGCCAAACAGATCAAACGCAGAACAAACAGACACAACTTAAACCCGTGATGCGTTTAGAATCAGAAGTGATTGCGGTTAAGTGGATAAAATCCGGTGAGTTTGTTGGCTATGGTAATGACTGGCAAGCTTCTAAAGATACTTGCATTGCCGTGATTGCAATTGGCTATGGTGACGGCTACCCAAGACATGCTGTCACTGGCACTCCTGTACTGATTGAAGGTAAACGCGTACCATTAATTGGACGCGTTTCAATGGATATGATTACGGTAGATATAACAAAATACAGTGATGATATTAACATTGGTAGCTTAGCGACGTTATGGGGGGGGGAATTATCCATTGATGAGATTGCAAAATGCGCCAATACCATCTGTTATGAGTTACTCTGTGGAATTACCTCTCGCGTACCCATGATTGAAATTCAATAGGGGGGGGGAGAAAATTATTATGCCTTTTAAAAACTTTAAAATACAGTTAGTTACAACACCTTATTCAGGTTTCTTTGAACTCAACATCGTTCATTTTAAACATACTCGTTATGCTGGCGGCTGGACAGAGACGTTTAGTCGAGAGTTATTTCAACGTGGCCAAGCCGTTGTGGTGTTGCTATACGACTTGGCTCAGGAGCAAGTGGTGCTTGTTGAACAGTGCCGTGTGGGTGCGTTGTTTCATCAGGCAGAAGAGGGCGGAGCAGCTGAACAGGCATGGTTATTAGAGCCCGTTGCTGGAATAATTGATATGGGTGAATCCCCTAAAGAAGCGGGCATACGTGAAGCGCAAGAGGAGACGGGCGCGGTTATTCAAGCGCTAGAGTATGTTTGCCAGTTTTACCCCTCTCCAGGCGCGAGCAGTGAAATTTTACATTTGTATGCGGCTGAAATATCAGTTGATTCTATTTCTGATTTTGCCGGGATGGAAGCTGAACAGGAAGACATTAAGGTCGTTAGATTAAGCTTTAACAAAGCAAAACAAATGCTCTTAAATGCCGAGTTTAATGTTGCCGCAACGTATATTGCTTTGCAATGGCTCTTTTTTCAAAAAATACCCTCCCTAAATGAAGGCGATGAACAAAACTATGTTTGATCTTTTTAGACATTACCGTATTGAAGCGAAATTAAATCGTTATGCCGTGCTATTTAGCCTGAGCGTTGTACTGGCTTGGCTGTATTTCAGCTTTATTGAAAAATCATTTATTGGCAAAATCCTATCCGGAGAGGCGTTATTGGTTGATTTTATCTTAGGGTTGCCGCTTATTTTTATGTTCACGGTCATTATTTATGCTTGCGCGTATTGGTTTTGTAAGTGGTTAGTTATCTTTTTCCTCCCCCATGCCATGGTTCCGTATTCGCTTAAAAATCAAATGACTGAAGAAGAGATTAAACATCAAGAAGAGATCCTTGATGAAAGCGATTGGCAGGATAACGATAAGCGTGCCGACCATTTTACGGAGACGGATTCTACTCAAAATAAAGAGAGTAAACCTCATTCACAAAAAAATCATGATACAGCGGATTAATTCTTTGCGTAACACGCCAATGACACAGAGACTTAATCTCACAGCAACGTTGTTGGTTTCTTACGGATGAAGGGATTTAAAACCGAAGCAAGACTGCTCTTAAAACTGGCCTTACCCATCTTATTGGCACAATTAGCCTTAACCGGATTAGGCGTTGCCGATACACTGATGTCTGGTCAAGTTGGCACCAATGACCTTGCAGCGATTGGCTTAGGTTCCAGCATAATGCTGCCGGTCTTTATGTTTTCAACAGGTATTTTATTAGCGATTACGCCTCTCGTTGCAAAAGCCTATGGTCAATCTAGCCCCCAACGTATTGCAGGCTACCTAACTCAAGGTGTATGGCTCTCCTTGCCCTTAGGCATACTCAGCTTAGTGATATTAATGAACTTAGAGTGGTTGTTAAATCTACTCAGCTTAAATGCAGAGGTTTACCAGCTGACAAAAGATTACCTTTTTTACATTGCATTTGGTATGCCAGCCATTGCACTTTATCAAGTATTACGTTTTTTTTGGGAAGGCTTGGGAACCACACTACCAACGATGTGGATTAGCTTTTTTGCACTGTTAATTAATATCCCTTTAAATGCCGTATTTATTTATGGTTTTGGTTTTATTGACCCCATGGGCGCAGCAGGGTGTGGCGTGGCCAGCAGTATCGTTATGTGGGCCATGCTATTACTGGGGATTTTATATGTGATTAAATCAAAACTAACACAACCTTTTCTCGATTTTCAGCATCATGTATTGCAGATTAATTGGAACACAGGTTTAAAGCCGATCTTAAGCTTAGGGGTTCCAACTACCTTTGCGTTGCTGTTTGAAGTCAGTCTTTTTAGTTTGATTGCCTTATTTGTCGCCCCTTTGGGTGCGGTGGTTATTGCCGGTCATCAAATTGCCATTAACTTTACCTCACTTGCCTTTATGGTTCCGCTCAGTTTTGCAATGGCACTCACCGTTAGGGTTGGGCTAGGGTATGGTGAACACAATCAGGCTAAGCTACGCTTAAGCTTAATAACAGGCTTTTTGTTTGCATTGGGATTAGGTGCCTTGCTGGCCTTAATCAGTTATTTTTTACGTGTTGAGATTGTGAGTTTGTACTCAAAAGAGGCGGATGTGCTTTATTTAGCGGCTTCTTTACTGGTGTTTGCGGCCATTTACCAAGTGTTTGATGCCATTCAAGTAACGGCAGCAGGGGCATTAAGAGGGCTTCATGATTCAAAAGTAACCATGCTGGTTACCTTGGTGAGTTACTGGGGCGTTGGATTAGGGCTGGGTTACGTCTTTGCATTCACCGATTGGATTGTTACCCCTATGGGCGTTCTTGGGTTTTGGCTGGGCATTGTTTTAGGACTGTTATTGGCCGCGATGTTACTTCCGTTACGATTAAAGAGGGTTTACCGTCTTGCTTTCATGTAATAAGTCACGTCAAGATTCTTGTTTATGTGGTTCAGGAGAAGCCTATCACCACTGTTGCTTTCCCTTTCATAACGGAGATAGCTACCCTGAAACCGCCGAGCAACTCATGCGATCACGTTATGTCGCCTACGCCAAACAGCTCGCGCCTTATTTATTACAGACATGGTGTTTAGAAAATCGACCAGATAGCATTGAGTTTGACCAAAACATCATTTGGACAAAATTAACGATTCAAAGCAAAAAAAAGGGTCGTAAAAAAGATCGTGACGGGTGGGTTACGTTTACAGCAACGTATCAGGTGAATCCGCTTGAATTTAAAACCCTAGTGCTCAAAGAAAAAAGTATTTTCTCACGAGATAAAAACAAGCATTGGTGTTATGTTAGTGGTACCTTTTTGTGAAAAAGGATTTAAGAGTCTTTATCTGAAGGCGGGGTGCTTTCATTATTTTTAAAAAAACGAAATACACCCCACATCGCAAGCGCTACAATGATTATGGACACGGTAACAAACCCAAGGGTTAATAATAACGCAGAACCTACGCTTTCCATATCTGGCATGTTTGACTCTCCATTTGTTTGCCTCTTTAGAGGTAAATATTTTTCAGTATCTTTTTAGTGTAAAGCATTTTACAATAAATGCTCTTTTTAGCCTAAGGTTTACTTTAATAAAATGTCACTTACTATCTCAGAACTTGAAGCAGAAAGAGCTAAGATTCTTGAAGAAATTGAGAATAAAGCGCAAAAATTTTCTGGGGACTCAAAGAAGGCGGAAGAACCCTCCTTAAAAAGCTGGTTAAATGCCGCCGAAGAAGTTATGCCAGCCTCAAAACCGGAAAAAAAAATGAGAACGAAGCCAAAAACACAGTCGAACTACCAGTCACAAGTTTTTAAAACACCCAGAAGCAAAGTCCCTTTTTTTTGGGGCTTGATTGTATTCACGTTAATATTTACCCTGTTAGGTGTTATTTACATTGCCTACAGCAGTATACATAAAGAACTTCAGAACGTGTTAAGTGCACATGAAAAATCAATCACTCAGATGGAAGTCATTCAATCGGATATGGTTGAGTTACAAAAAACGATTGCTACGGGAGGGAAGGTTGAGCTATTTATCTCTTTAGAAGATAAAATATTTGCCTTAGAAGCACAGGTGTTAGCCCTAAAAACGCAAGTGGATACGCTAAATACCAATCCAACGCCTTTAGCGACGGCGAACAATGCTTCCCAAAATAACGATGCCAAAGTCGCCACGACATCTCAGCCAGAAGCCGTTTTACCTAGCGCAGAATCAGAAGATAAGTTGGTCACCGTTTCAGTGCTGGATCAAAGCCTTAAACGCTACACTGAAAAATTAGAAGCTCGAATAGATCAAAAGTTAGAAACAATTTTGAATTATATTGCTCAAGCAAAGCAGGGGGGGGGGGGGAACTCAGAGACTCCCATCAAGATGAAAACCGTAAAAGAGCCTGTTGCTCCCTCCCTCTCAAGCCTTAAAAAACCCGTTATCGAACAACCTTTGGTGACGCTTGTTCAAGCAGTTGAATCCCCTAAAAAACCGACTCAAACCAAAGCGCCTCTTAAAAACTACAGTGCTGATGTAAAGTGGTTGACTCAAGAGCCCGCACAACACTATACCTTGCAACTGGCCAGTATGCCCGAAGCGCACTCTTTAAAAGAGATTGTTCAGAAAAAGCAGTTACAAAATACAAAAATTGTGCCGCAAACTCGAAACGGAGTAACCAGTTACGTTTTAATTACAGGCTCTTTTTCAGATCGTAAAGAGGCCAAGGCATTGGCTCAGAAAGTGAAGTCTGAATATGGCATCTCTCCTTGGGTACGTAAGGTGAAAGACCTTTCCTCTCGTTTATAACGGGGGAAGTACACTTCTTTTTTGAGTCGCCTTTAGTGTCGTTCTAAGTGCGCTAAGTTTTTTAAGGTTGTTCTAAGTTACCTTTAAAGATTGGCAGTTCAATAGTAAATCGAACCCCTTCAATGGCTTGTCCATGATAGTCATAAAAATTTTCTGCATAAATCTGACCATGATGATAATCGGTAATTAACTTAGCAATATACAGCCCTAAACCTAAGTGGGCATGTTCATCTTGGTTAAACTCTCTAATGGATGTCATCCCTTCAAAAATATGCTGCTCATACCCTTCAGGCAGTAAAATTCCTGAGTTGTTAACTTGAATCACGACGGTCGGCTGTTGATCTTTCTTTAATTCAGCGATGACGGTAATCGGAATTTTATGATCCGAAAAATCTTTTGCATTACTGATTAATTTATCCATTAATTGCTCAATCATAAAACCATCACCTAATACCATCACCTCATCTGAAAGACCATGATTAACGTATTTAAGCTCCCAATCAGGATGTAGATCAATATTGTTTTGCATGTAATGACTTAACATTAACCCAATCGGAAAAGGTTCTGGTGTTTGACTTTTTAAGCTGTCTTCAATACTCGTCGCTTCAGATAAAGCATTAATAATTAGTTTTAACTGTGCTAAGGCATGTTGTGCGTAACCCAGTTGAGTATGCTGGACATCATTTTCTAATAAACTTAGCGCCATTGCCAAACGATTCATTGGATTGTGAAGTTCATGCCTTAATGTTTTGGGGAGTTGTTTTAAATAGCGCTCATAAGCAGCCAACTGTTTTAACATTGTATGGATATGGTGCCTTAGATCAGACAGCTCATCTTCATAATACATATTCATTTTATCTGGAAACTCTAAGTCCATTAAGCGCCCTTTAAAGTTAAACATTTTTTTAACATCATTATCTAACCTTAAGATTCTATTAGATAATGAGGCGGTATGGATGATCGCACCAATAATCACAATCAAAAAGATAATCGAGCCAATACCCACCATTCGATAAAAATAGTTTAAGCTTGCACTGAACAAGGTTTCCATCCGTTCTTCTAAAACCAGCGTACCAATAACACGGTTATTAAAGCGCAATGGTGTCGCGGCCATTAAAGAGATCGGGCGATTTTTATTATCCATGCGGTACTGCTGAATCGTATGCCCTTGAAAAGCGCTTTGAATTAAATTTAACTCAGGGGTTTTACTTTGCGGGTAAGGGTAGGGGAGAGAGTAAGGAATAAAGGTCGCCAAGGTTTTAATAAGCGTTTTACCAACAAGCGTAAAAAATTCAACTGAATTATCTTGGTTTAACTCGGGTAACTCACCCACCACATAGGTGGTTTTACCGTAGGCATTGACCACCCAAAGTACCGAGTTACTTAAGTTTAAATGCGGAAGTTGAGTTGGAGTGCCTGCTTGAATTTGCAGTGCCCAGAGATCAGGACGATTCTCTAAAATAAGAGAGAGGTTTTTAGCCGTTTGTTGTTGAATAATGGCCTGATTGGTTAACATAATTCGGTTTAAATCAATCGCAAAACGATAGGCTAAAAAAGGAAGAATCGTCAACAATAACAGTAAAACAAAAAAACGTGTTCGAATTGAAAGACGTAAATTGAGTGATTTTAAGGCCATAGTTTATCTATCCACGTCTTTAATTTGTATTAATTTTTTTTCCAGCGATACCCACGACCATACTCATTGTGAATCAAATTAAAGTCAGGCGTAATCTTTTTAAAGGCATTTCGAATACGGCAGATGTGAGTATTAATGGTATTGCGTTCAACCACACCCTGAGTCGAGGCTTGCAAAGCTTCATAGGAGATAACGCTATTTTCTCCTGCGATCGCAAATTGTTTTAACATCTCAAATTCCGTTGCTGTTAAGTCTAAAGGCTTTTCATGCCAATACGCCTTATACTGTTCCATCGAGAGTTCTAAATAAGGAATTTTAGAGATTTCATCGCCTTCACTCTGTGCCTGATTGCTTCCTGTAATACGCAATAGGTTTTTAACCTTAACAATAAGCATATTAAGACTGATGGGTTTAGGAAGGTAATCAATTGCGCCTAAAGCATGACCAGTATAAATATCAAATTCAGACTGTCTCTCTGATAAAAAGATAATTGGAATCGCTTGCTTATAGCCTAAAAGGTGTTTTGCTAAATCAAACCCCCCATCCACTTCCGAACCCAAAATGATATCGGAGATGACTAAGTTAGGCAGGGATTTAGCAAAACTATCTTCAGCACTTTGACGGTTGGTAAAAGCCTCTACTGTAAACCCCTGCTGCTCTAAAATAGTAACAAGGCTCTCTAATTGAATAGGGTCATCTTCTATAACGGCAATACGAAAATCAGTGTTTTGCATACTCTTTCTAATTCCTATTTTTTAAGCAATGTGCTGAAAATCTAACACTTGCATATTCATAATTAACCCAGCATCTTGAATGGGTAGCACAATCGCATCTTCTTCCGATTCATTATGATGTGAATGCCACCAACCAGGAGGGGTAATAAAAGCAGCCCCCGATGTCCAAATAGCCTTAATGGGGTCAATGATATTTCCTTCTGCATCAATCTCTTTACCAATAAGCGTGTAGGTATTTTCACCTGCGGACACACAAAAATCTAAGGCAATTGAATTATGGCGGTGTGGTTTTTGCGTCACGCCCGCTGGCAGTACATTGTACAACGCCCATAAGGTATGTGTTAATGTCATTGTGATTGGAAAATTAGGGTTAGAAAGCAGAAAGCCCGTTCGATTTCGACCTTCAGCAATTTTACGGACTTCAAACAGCTCTTTTGTTAAAAACTCTTTGGTATATAACACGGGTTCAAAGCGAGGCTTAGAGGGTGAAACACCCAAATACGTTAATAACGGTGCATCATGAACCCAGTACAGTGCCGCATCAGTTGTTGCCGTATGAATGGCGTCGGGCAGAGCAGGGAGGGTAAATAAATCCCCCTCCTTCCATTCAATAGTGCCTTCTCGCATCTGGGTTCGCCCTGAGCCTCTAATCACATAAAAAACTTGAGACGTTGCTTTCACATCTGTTTTTAATACATCTCCTTCACAAATATGAATAAAGCTGGCCATTAGGTTAGGGGAGGTCGCAAGCCCTTCTGTGTTTAATGTTTTAGAGAGGTCAAATGGAATAACTTGAGTGGGGCCAGATTCATGCAAACGACTTGGGTAAGCAATGATATCAATGGCTGGCATAGGTGGATTAACCGCCGACATGTACTCTTTAACATGAGCTTGATGTTGCCACTTTTGCTGGGCGGCTTCTTGAATTTGTTCAGTATGGATTCGGTTCATAGGTATATTATTTTTTTTAAAAAAAGTTTTATAATTTAAATTTATTTAGTTTTTTGCGTTCACTCGAAGAGGGGATGTTTAACGCCTCGCGATATTTTGCAATCGTGCGGCGAGCAACCGTAATCTCTTTTTCTTCTAACAGAGCCATTAGCTTATTATCACTCAATGGTTTTTTAGGGTCCTCTTTATCAATCAACGATTTGATATGAGATTTAATGGCCGTTGCCGATTGATCCGCACTGCCATATTGACTAACCCCCGTGGAGAAAAAGTATTTTAATTCATAGGTACCACGGGGCGTCTGCATGTATTTTTGAGTGGTTGCACGAGAAATTGTAGACTCATGCAAGTCTAAATAATCCGCCACCTCCCTTAATACTAAAGGTTGCATGGCTTGTTCGCCTTCCTCAAAAAATTGGCTTTGCTTTTCAACAATAAAGCGTCCCACTCTTAATAGAGTTTCGCCACGACTGTGAATGCTTTTAATTAACCCTTTTGCTTCAATGAGCTGCTCTTTTATTTTTTTTGCTTGCTCACTGTCGTCCAATGTTTTGGTTAAATCAACATAGGCAGAGTTAATCGCCAAGCGAGGAAAGGCATTGGCATTTAGCTCAACTAACCAACCTTTTTTAGCGCGTTTTATTTTAAGGTCTGGAATGATGACTTCTGACTGAGTTGAAGAAAAATCACGGCCAGGTCTTGGATTTAAAGATTGAATTAACTTTAACAGCGTCGTTAATTCATGGTCATTTAAGCTGTAAAATTTTTTAATGCGTTTATGGTCATGAAAAGAAAGCCAGTCAAAGTGTTCAGTAATTAACTGTTTTGCGGTCACCACAAAAGGGTTATTAGGCAGGGCGTTTAACTGTAATAACAGAGACTCTTGTACCGTTTGTGCGCCCACACCCGTTGGTTCAAACTGCTGAATTACATGTAAAACCTCTAAAAGCGTTTCAATGGTATAAGGTGTATCAGGTAACTCATTTTGATTAATAGATTCAAGCAGGGCGTCTAGGTCGGAAGAGAGATAACCTTCTTCATTAATATCATCAATAATATAGGAGGCCAATACCTCTAAACCTTGATCCCAAGAATAAATATCCGACTGCCAAAATAGATGATCATGAAGGGTTTTTTCAGACGCGGTATAGTTTTCAGCTCCAACATAATCTTCTGCCGACTGCTTGCTAGAAATGGGCGTATGATCTGAATACACTTCATCCCAGTTACAGTCGATCTCTAAATCATTTGATAACGCTTCTGAGTTATTATTAATATCAACCGGCTGTTCATCAACACGATCACTGTCTTGAGAAGCCGACCTTTCTTCTGATTTTTCAGCTAAGGCTTCTAAAGATTCATTTTCATCCTCAGAGAGTTGCTCTTCTTCAACTTCAAGAAGGTAATTGACTTCAAGCGTTGTCTCAATGGTTTGTTGCACCTCTAAAGCAGAATATTGCAAAATTTTAATAGACTGCTGTAATTGAGGTGTCAATTTTAGTTGTTGACCAATATTGATCTGTAAACCGGGCATGAGTGCCATCTGAAAAACAACTCCTAGTTGTGTCGTGACTCTAAAATTTCTTTTAAGGAAAATTAGAGTAGTAATAGAACAAGATAATATTGAGATATCATAATCTAAAATGCCTTTAAGGACATAAAAAGTTCGTGCTCAGGACTTAGTTTTTAAGGAAAGTGTTCAGTTTAAATCGAAATTAAAATAGAAACTAAATTAACTTACTTAAGGAGAGTTTAAATACAACTTATTGAAAACATTGTTTTTTATTCATTTTTACATGAAGGATGTCGAGGGGGATCGAGTTTTTAGGGGGAGGTAAAAAACCACCCTTTAATTCGTATAATGTATATTATGTTAAATTCATATTTATCTTAACTAACACGAGTAAGGTCAATGCCCCCTACTTTTTACACAGCACGTTTTACACGGCAAGAAGCCAAGCGTTTAAGCGTTTAAATATAAAAAAGATGCCGATGAAGAAAATATGCAATGAATAGGCATTCATTGCATAAAGAAGATATATATTGAAAATAGTTGAAAATATAAACGTTATGCTTTCATTATGCTTTTGGCAGAATCGTTAATATTTTTTCAGGCGGCCGACCCAAAACCACTTTATCGCCAATTTGCACAATGGGACGTTCAATCAACTTAGGATGACTGACTAATATCTCTAACCACTCATCCTCTGTTTTTTGATCGGTTTTACTTAATCCCAGCTCTTTAAATAAGGTTTCTCCCGTTCGAATAAGTTCAAACGGTGAAATCGACATCGAGGCACAAAGTTGCTTTAAGATCTCTTTGCTGGGTGTCTGTTCAAGATAACGAACTTCTTCAATCTCTAAGCCTTCTTGGCTTTGAAGAATATCAAGGCTACTACGACTTTTAGAACAACGAGGGTTATGGTAAATGGTGGCTTTAGTCATCTTTATTCTCTATTTTTTCATTTTCTAAACGGTTTGTTAATGCCGATTCAACGGCTTCAATTCGAGACTTACACAATTGATAAGCTCGCGTCGCTTCATCCACCATAGGCACTAATTCATCAATATCCACCTCAGAAGAATCGGATAGCTTTTGAGCAATCTCTTGTAATTTCTGATAGTTTTCTTTAAAGCTTTCTGCGGTTTTCGTCATTTGGACACTCCTTTTTTGTTCTCTATTTGGGCAAAAACACAACCATCAACAAACTCAAGCTGTACGTTTCCTACCTTAGCCGCCTCTTTGGCCGTTGTAATGGGTTTTTGATTGATAGGGTCTTTAGCGATATTAAACCCCCTGTTTAATTGTGTTTTAGGGCCCGAGCTTAAAATAAACGTCATCCACTGCTGAATGCGTTGTTTCTGTTGAACAATCGCTCTATTTGCGCCCTCTTCAACCGATTTCTGTAACGAATCAAGCGCCATATTTTTGAGTGCAATTCGATTGGTTAATTGCATTTCAATGCTACTCATTAAGTCATTTAAATCGTGCTTTTTAAACTGCAGTTGATGTTCACTTAAACGCCTAATCTCCGCATTTAAGGGTTCTAACTGTTGCTTACAGCGAAATAACATGCGGTGACTACTCTGCTGAATAAGTTGATTTAAGTGCGTTAGAGACTTATCCAATTGCTTAACAGACAGTAAGCTAGCATGTTCAATTTTTTTCCAGTTTGCCAATGCCTGCTGTGCTTGCTGAACAATTTCATGGCGAATATATCCGATCACTTTACTTGGGGTATCAAAGTGTCGATTGGCCACTTCGTCTAAAATAGTACTGTCTCGCTCATGACCAATTCCGGTTATAACGGGAAGACTTGCCTCGCAAAGTAATTTAGCCAAAGGGTATAGGTTAAGCATGTGTAAATCTAATTTTGCCCCCCCTCCTCTAATCACCACCAATACATCAAAAGGGTTGGATTGGTGCAACGCATGAACCGCTTGAAAAGCAATTTCCATCTCTTTGGCAACGGATTCCCCCTGAAAGGCACTGTAAAAATAGTGAAACTCACACAGGTTATGTTTTTGTAACGTATCCGCATCGGCTTTAAAATCGCCTAATCCTGCGGCATCAGGCGGGGCAATTACCGCTACTCTAAAGAAATCACTCGGCAAGACAAACTGTTTATTTTGCTGATAAAGCCCTTCTTGAATCAACTGTTTTCTAAGTGCGTTTAACTTTTGCTCCAACGCGCCCAATGTGTAACTGGAATCCATGTCCTGAATTACAATCGAAAAACCGTACTGCTCATGAAAACTCACTTCTGCAAGCAGCAATACCTTTTGCCCAATCGCTAATGGACTGCCTGTTTCATGCTCAAATCGTTGCAATAACGCTGTCGCTTGTCGCTGCCAAATCATGGCTCGACAATTTGCAATCGCTTTGCCCTGTTCATTGCTTTCAGTTAGCTCTAGATAAACATGTCCACGGCGCGTATTTAAGTTGGCGATTTCTGCTTTTACCCAAACCGCACCAGGAAAACGTTGGCGTAAGGCGGTTTGAATATTTCTTAATAAACTCGATAGCTCAATACTGTTATCATGACTTGCTTTATGCTGAGGCGTGGAAAATACCTCTAACTGAGATGCCGAGTGCGGTACAGAACTCGATTTACTGACTGCTGTAGGCAACCACTTTTGAAACAACTCAATATCCGCACTCATCTCCGCTGGTACATACCATTTTCTACTCGCCGCATCCCAGCGAGCACCAAGCTGCTTGGCTTGATCCTTCTCTTTAAAAGGCACGTCTAAAAAAGTCATTTATTCTCTTCAATTCGTTGTATTTCACTGGCAACTAACTGGTAAGCCGCTTCCACGACATTCAGCCCTGCACCACTTTTAAACGCATTTTCTGATAAGTAACGTCGCCACATTCGTGCCCCTGGTAAACCATGAAACAAGCCAAGCATGTGGCGGGTAACTTGATTTAATTTCCCCCCCCCTATTAAATGCGTTTCAATATAAGGGTACATG
>WFNQ01000195.1 GCA_015488565.1 Thiomicrorhabdus sp. | reverse complement strand
TACATAGAAACACGAATCTAGCGCAACCCTTTGAAAAACCTATGATCTTAAAATACTACGCCGAACCTATGGGTGCGACTACATATTTAAAAACCCTAGGTTTTCCAAATGCTTACACTATTTTTCACGTTTCTATGTAAGGATTTGGGTATAATGTTTGGATTTTTATATTTCCTTAAGAGTATTTAAACGTGTCTTTAAAGTCAACGAAAGCCAGTGGGTCAACCGCAGAGAAAGCCGCTAAGCATCTGTTAGGGATTGAGGATGTCATGGGCGAAGAGGGCTCGCTTTCAGACGGAGTAGAGGGATACCATGCCCGAGCACCTCAAGTTGAAATGGCGTATGAGATTGAAAAGTTGATCGATAAGGAGGGAACGTTACTGGCCGAAGCGGGAACAGGAACAGGAAAAACCTTTGCTTATTTAGTTCCAGCACTACTTTCAGGCAAAACCGTAATGGTTTCTACGGCAACCAAAACGTTGCAAGAACAGTTGGTTCAAAAAGATCTGCCTATTTTATTTAAGGCATGTGGTTTGAAAGGCAAAGCTCGAATCCTAAAGGGGCGAGATAATTATGTCTGTCCTCAGCGTTTAGAGATAACAGAGACGGCAGAGCAACACAGTCGTGCTGATTGGAAAAAATTAGCGCGAATTCGTGATTGGGTTGAAAATGAAACGCAATCGGGTGATAAGTCTGAGCTCGAAGCCGTGAGTGAAGAGGACCCTATTTGGCGTAAAGTGTGTGCTCGTTTGGAATTTTGTCAGGCCGCGGATTGCAATGCCGAGTCGGGGTGTTTTTATCCAAAGGCCAAACAAAAAGCCGCTGAAGCACAAGTTTTAGTGGTGAATCATCACCTGTTTTGTGCCGATTTATCTTTAAGGGAGCAGGGGTTTGGTGAGTTGTTGCCAAATATGGAGGTGTATATTTTTGATGAAGCACACAGGCTACCTGATATTGCGGCGCAGTTTTTAGGCTTTTCCATTACTCGCAGTCAATTGGATGAGTTGACTCGAGATATTAAGCAGGCACAAAAATTAGAGTCACCTGAATCGGTTGAGTTGGTTGATCAAGCCAATCATCTCGCAGAACAAATTAAGTTATTAAATGAGTCATTAGGCAAGTGGGATAAACGTTGGACTTGGCAGCAACTGGAAAAGGAAGCGGCATTTCAATTGGTGGCTAAACGCTTTATGGATTGTTTATCTCGATTAATTGAGAGCTTAAAATCGGTTGCAGAGCGTGGAAAGCAAATTACGGCGGTTTATAAACGAGCAAAAGACTTTGAAGCGCAGTTTAAAGAGTGGATGAGTGCCAAAGTCGAAAATAAAATTCGCTGGATAGAGTCCTCTCAAGCACGGTTTAAGCTGAATTTAACCCCCTTAAGTGTCGCCGTACCTTTTAGTCGTCAAAGAGAAGCGATTGCGGGAGCATGGTTGTTTACTTCCGCCACGTTAAGTGTGCGTGGCAAGTTTGATTATTTTGCGAATCGGCTTGGCTTGGGAGAGGCGGATACCAGTCATTGGACAAGTCCTTTTGATTATCAAAATCAAGGCGTTATATATCACCCAGTTGGTTTACCCGAGCCAAGAGACGAACAGTATATTAAAGTGTGTTTACGAGCCGCATGGCCACTGCTTAAAGCCAGTCATGGCCATGCGTTTATTTTGTTTACTAGTCATCGAGCTATGCAAGAGGCAAAAGCCATTCTTGAACAACACTGGGAGGGGATACTTTTGGTTCAAGGTGAGTTACCCAAGTTGGTTTTGTTACAGCGTTTTAAAGAAGCGGAACAAACGATTTTGTTAGGAACCAGCAGTTTTTGGGAGGGCGTGGATGTAAAAGGAGAGGCTTTGAAGCTGGTGATTATTGATCGAATTCCTTTTGCACCACCTGATGACCCCATTGTGCAGGCCAGAGAATCTTACTTAAAAGAGAAAGGTTTGAATGGCTTTGTTCATTTTCAATTACCCGAAGCGGTGATTGCAATGAAGCAGGGTGCGGGTCGCTTAATTCGAGATACCAGTGATCGTGGCGTATTAATGTTGTGCGATCCTCGGCTGTCTTCGAAGGGGTATGGCACAACGATTAGAGAAAGTTTACCTGATTTTCCGTGGGTTTATTGTGCCGAAGAAGCCATAGAAAAACTTAATTTTTTGGAAGAAGATAATGGATAGTCATTCAATATTGGCGGTAGAAACCTCTACCGTTGCTTGCTCTGTGGCATTAACCGTGAAAGGTCAAATGTATCAGCGATATGAACGTTTGCCTCAAAAACATGCGCTTCGATTGTTAGAAATGGTGGATGAAGTACTGGGTGAAGCCAAAATGAAAGGTTCAGAGGTTGATGTATTGGCTTATGGAGAAGGTCCTGGTGCTTTTACTGGGGTTCGCATTGCAACCGGTGTCGTGCAGGGCTTGGCGTTAGGTTGGGATAAGCCCGTAATAGGAGTTTCTTCGTTAGAGGCGATGGCTGAGCGCGTATTGAGTGACATGCTCAGTTCAAATAAAGCATCTCATTTGGTGGAAATTCCATGGTGTGCTTTAATGGATGCACGAATGAAAGAGGTTTATATTCAATCCGGTTCGTTTAATGTAAAGACAAGGGAGTGGAAGGTCTCAGATGTCTGTTTAATCTCACCTGAAGAGGCTAAAAAGCAATTTGAATCGCTAGAACCTAATTGTATTGGTTTGGGTGATATTTTGACTGAGTATCCAAGTTTAACGCAGTTGTTTTCAACATGGGTTGATACCTTGCCTTCTGCTATGGCGGTTGCACAGCTTGTACAGCGAATGGATTTAGAGAGTGAGTCAATTTATCAGCCACTTGCTTTGCCCGTATATTTAAG
>WFNQ01000194.1 GCA_015488565.1 Thiomicrorhabdus sp. | reverse complement strand
GAAACCGGTATGTTTCAGCTTGGTGGTCATGCTTTGTTTTTACACTCTGGCACAACCCAACTGGGCAGAGGCGAGCCTGTGGAAGATTCCGCACGCGTGATTTCCAGCATGGTGGATATGGTCATGATTCGTACCTTTGACCATGCTATGGTTGAGAAATTTGCTGAATATTCATCCGTTCCTGTCATCAATGCGTTGACTGATTTAACCCACCCCTGCCAAATCTTGGCTGATGTAATGACCTTTGTAGAACATCGCGGCGCAATCAAAGGTAAAACTGTGGCATGGATTGGTGATGGTAACAATATGGCGCACTCTTGGATAAACGGCTCAGTCACTTTTGGTTATACGCTAAACATTGCCACACCTCATGGTTATGCCGTGGATGAAAGTTTGCTCGCCAACGCAAAAGCCAAAGGCGCAAAAATCAACATTTGCAACAGCCCGCAAGAAGCCGTACAAGGTGCTGACTTAGTCACTACCGATGTTTGGGCATCCATGGGGCAAGAAGAAGAACAAAAAGTCCGTGAAGCAGCCTTTAAAGACTACCAAGTGGATACTGCATTAATGGCTCTCGCCAATACTGATACCTTGTTTATGCACTGCTTACCCGCCCACCGTGGCGAAGAAGTCTCCGCTGATGTGATTGATGGCAAACAATCCGTAGTTTGGGATGAAGCGGAAAACCGCCTACATGCACAAAAAGCTTTGATGGAATTTTTGATTAATAGTGTCTGTTAACATTAAACTATGACCATTAAATTGATTAGAACTGAACCAATTGGCAAACTCCAAACAAGTAAAGGAACTCTGGTTTTATACCCTGATTTACGTCCTGACGATTTCTTTAGTTTACAAGAAGAAACTCCAAATATTGAAAAGATAGACCCAAAAGAATATATACAAAACTTATTCCAATATTTATGTCATTATGAAGAGTATTTGCCACAAGACAGGTCTATGCCTCTAAAACCCTCACTATCAAAAGATGATATTAGATATTTAACAGACAACGAACTAAATGAATTAGCTTCTATTTATTTAAAACACCGAAGGCATGATAAAAAAGAAATAAAAAAAGATAATGAATCTGATATAGAGTACATTCATCGGCTAGATATTGCGCAGCGAAAACGGCTTCAAGAAGCATCAGATTTAGCTATGGCTAAATACTCTGGATTATTCACAATATCCGATGCGGTTGCCGAACAAATAACTGATAGTTTAGTAGCTTCTAAAGCCTTACAAGAATCAACATCTCAAATGGAGGAAGCTAGAAAATCAGCTATAAATCATGAAAACTTAGCTGTTCCAATAGTCCCTATACCAAACACCTCTGAGGAAATAAAAAGAGAGCTCCAGAAACTTGTTAAAATTTCTAGCCAAGCTTTTAATTTTACAACCGAATCACATGAAACTCAACTATCCATTAGTAATGCCACCCACAATGTTATTGTATCTTCAGGAAATGAAGCAAACAAGTTAACTCGTAAGAATATATGGTTAACTATCGCTGTAATAATCATTACAGTTGGAGTTCCAATATTTACATTCTTTTTTATAGACCCAAGCAACCAAAAGTTTATTGATAAAAAAACAAGCCTTATTGTCAATAAACTTGACTCTATTAATTTGAACTTAAACCAAACTACTAATGAAACTAAAAAGCTTTCTTCTTCATTACAAAAACAAAATAATCGAATAAATGAGCTGTTAAAGAAAAATAAAACTCAAGAAGAAATTATCAAAAACTTAAAGTACCGCTTAGAGGAAATTGAGAAGAAAACTAAATAAGTTTCACTGAAATTCCCAAGGTTATCATTAAAGGAGGTATGCCATGAGTATATTTAACCCTGTTCACCCTGGTGAAATTCTGCGCCATGATATATTAGAACCATTGGGAGTAAGCATTGTAGATGCTGCCAACTCGTTGGATATAAGCCGCAAAACATTGTCCAAAATATGCAATGGCAATGGTGCTATCACGCCTGAAATGGCAGTGCGCCTTGAGTTGGCATTTGGGAAACCTTCAGCCCAACAATGGCTAAAACTACAAACCGCCTACGACCTCAACCTTGCCAATCAAAAACGACAAGAATTGCAACAGCATATTCAACCACTCGCTGCTTGAACGATGACGACACAAAGTAAATCATGAATTCCCGCCTGCACGGGAATGACG
>WFNQ01000193.1 GCA_015488565.1 Thiomicrorhabdus sp. | reverse complement strand
CTCAAAATACTCCGCTCGTGGCACTGCAGGAAGTACAGCGACGTTTATTGGAGGTGTCGGATGATGCGATGCTGGAAGAGGAGTGCACACAAGGCACTTTGTTTGAACAACTTTCCGAAGACGCATTTGAGAAAAAAATTCAAGCCAGCTACTCTGGTAGCGGACAAAGTTCAATGGAGTCCATTGATTCGATTGAAACTGAAGATTTGGCCACGATATTTTCTGAGTTGGGTGAACCTGAAGATTTATTAGACAGTGCCGATGAAGCGCCCATTATCAAACTGCTTAATGCGATTTTATCTGAAGCCATTCGCGCCAACGCATCGGATGTACATATTGAACCGTTCGAAAATCAATTGCGTATCCGTTTCCGAGTCGATGGTGTCTTGAGCACTATTTTTACACCTAAAGCCGTATTATCAGGTATGTTGGTTTCCCGTATTAAAGTTATGGCTCGGTTGGACATTGCCGAAAAGCGTTTACCACAAGATGGACGTATTGCCCTTAAATTAGGTGGGAGAGCCGTGGATTTAAGGGTTTCCACCATTCCTTCCAGTTTTGGTGAGCGAGTGGTGTTGCGTTTGTTAGATCGCAGTATGGAGCGTTTGGATTTAACCGATTTAGGCTTGCCACAACATTTGGAAGCGGGGGTGCAAAAATTACTTGATAAAGCGCATGGTATCTTTTTAGTAACGGGGCCAACGGGATCGGGTAAAACCACCACGTTATACGCTGGGCTGGGACGATTAAATAACAGTCAGCGTAATATTATGACCATTGAAGACCCCGTGGAATATAACATTGATGGTATTAACCAAACCCCTGTTAATATGAAAGCGGACATGACCTTTGCCAAAGGGTTACGTGCCATTTTGCGTCAAGATCCCGATGTGATTATGATTGGAGAAATTCGGGATGCCGAAACCGCCAATATTGCGGTGCAAGCTTCTTTAACAGGGCATTTAGTATTGTCCACACTGCACACCAATACCGCCGTTGGCGCGATTACCCGATTAAGAGATATGGGGGTCGAACCGTTTTTGTTAGCTTCCAGTTTGATTGGTGTGCTGGCACAGCGCTTGGTACGTCGCTTATGTGTTCATTGCAAATCCAGTCATCAAGCAGATGCCTCTGAATGTTATCGTTTAGGCGTGAGTGAAGCAGTTATTTACCAGCCTGAGGGGTGTGACCAATGTCAGCATACGGGCTATCGAGGACGAATTGGACTGTATGAACTCATGCCAGTGGACGATGAAATTCGTAAGATGATTCACTCTGATATCGCCGAAGCACAGATTGAAGAGACCTTAAGACAGCAAATGCCTTCACTTTCCGAAAGTGCTTATCAAGTGGTGCTTGAGGGTAAAACCAGCTTAGAAGAAGTGTTACGTGTAACACAACGTTAAGGACATAGGATGGCGGTATTTGAATATAGAGCCTTAACCCAAAAAGGCAAACACGTTAAGGGCTTGCAAGAGGGTGACTCAGAACGTCAGATTCGTCAGATTTTACGAGATAAGGGGTTAACCCCTATTTCGTTGGCGGAGATTGAAAAGAAAAGTAACCGTTCAAAAGAGGCCAAAAAAGGTTTTTTTGTTCCCAAGTTAACCGTCACAGAATTGGCGCTGTTTACTCGAGAGTTGTATACCTTACTGGATGCCAGTACGCCATTAAAAGAAGCATTAAAAGCCCTTTCGACTCAAAGTGAATCCAAGCAGGTTGCCCGCTTTATTACCAGTTTGCATACCCATGTGTCGGAAGGGTACTCATTGGCCAATGCGATGGCGTTAGCTCCCGTGACCATTCCTCGTGATATTATTGCCACCATTCAGGCGGGTGAGGAGAGTGGCCATTTAGATAAGGTGCTTTCCCGTTTAGCGGACTCGATTGAACAGCAAGATAACTTAAATAAGAAAATGAAAACGGCTCTGATTTACCCGATGTTAATGGTCGTGGTGGCGGTGGCGATTGTCTTCTTCTTAATGGTTTATGTGGTGCCCAAAGTGGTGAGCGTGTTTGATAACATGCAACAAACCCTCCCGCCTTTAACACAAGGGTTATTAAGTGCCAGTGCTTTTGTGCAAACGCAATGGCCGTTGATGTTGGTCGTCGCGATTGCATTGTGGCTGGGGGGTATTTGGGCGATGAAACGTCCTAAATGGCGTTTTGCTGTGCATACCTTTTTACTTAAAATACCAGGGTTGAAGCGCTTTTTAATCTATTCTGCCACCGCACGTTGGTCACGTACTTTTGGGGTACTGGTGTTAAGTGGGGTCGCGATTAAAGATGCGTTAAAAATTTCGGCCGAAGTCATGACCTTAGACCCCATGAAAAAAGGGGTATTGGACATGGTTGAAGAGGTTCGAGAGGGTAAGCCGGTGTATCACGCGATGCAAACGGCCGGATTTTTCCCCCCCCTGTTATTAAACTTAGTGAAAACAGGAGAGGGAAAAGGGCAACTGGATGCAATGTTGATTAAAGGCGCAGAGCATTATGAAACCGCAGTGGAATCCGCCGCCACAGCACTGGTGAGTATTTTAGAACCCATTTTAATTATTATTATGGGCGGAGTGGTACTTACGATTGTGATGGCGATTATGATGCCGCTGTTTGAAATGAACCAAATGATTGGATAAGAAAAATATGGACTATAACATGGTAGAAAGACAAGCAAAACAACACGCACAGCGTGGTTTTACATTGATTGAATTAATGGTCGTAGTGGTTATTCTCGCGGTATTGGCCGTGGCTGTTATTCCTAATCTAATGGATCGTCCCGATGAAGCGCGTATGGTAAAAGCCAAACAGGATATTAATTCCATCTCGTCTGCATTACAGCTTTATAAGTTGGATAATTACAATTACCCAACCACCGATCAAGGTATTGAAGCCTTGGTCATTAAACCGACCGATGGCCCTGAAGCCAAAAATTGGAAAAAATTATTGGATTCTGTGCCACAAGATCCATGGGGTAACCCTTACCTTTACTTAATGCCTGGTACGCATGGTGATTTTGACCTGTTTACCTATGGTGCCGATGGTGTGGATGGTGGAGAGGGTGTTAATGCCACAATTGGCAATTGGAAGATTAAATAACATGAATGGCGTATGACTTGAAGCATGATGACTCCCTCTTCTATTCGACGCCAGAAAGGATTCACCTTAATTGAGTTAATGGTGGTGGTCGTGATTGTCTCAGTGGTGACCAGCATGAGTCTTCTTTCGTTAAGTGGCGGCGATCAAAGTAAGTTAACGGCTCAGCAAAATCAGTTAAAAACGTTGTTAAGCTTAGTACGAGACCAATCCACCTTTGATCGTAAACTGTATTTGGTCGTTCCTGATGAGAAAGGCTTAACGACCCATGTGTTTTATCAGAATAAGTGGAAGGAATCCCCTAAAGTTGAATTTTTAGCGTGGAAATCAGGGTTGATTGTTCAATGGTCGGTGGATGAGGTGTTTGCACAAAAACAGCAATTGCCTGAGGAAGGTTGGATGTTTTGGCCAACCGGCGAGGTATTGGAAGGTGATATTTCATTTGCCATAGGGGGGGATAAATTTACCGCACCTAAAAAAGAGAACATCGTCACCGTTTCATGGAATGAT
>WFNQ01000192.1 GCA_015488565.1 Thiomicrorhabdus sp. | reverse complement strand
GGGGGGAGAAAAAATACAGTCTATAAAAAAGGGGGCTATCGCCCCCTCACGCTCACTCTCTTTTTGACAAAGCAAGCCTTGGTTTAAATTTAATGTCGCATATTTTACGCTAATTTTTTCTCTTTCGCATGGATTTGAAGCACTTCTGTTAATCCTTTAAAATCAACGGTAAAAAGAGCGAGCGTCCATCCCGAATCACTCTTACAGGTAACGAACGGTTTTTAGGCAGCGTTTTAAGCAGTTTATTCAATGTTTTACGATTTTTAACAGGCTTAAAATCAATGGTAACTAACACATCTCCCTTTCTCAAACCGGCACTTTCGGCTGGATCAGCAAAGACGTGAACAATCCCAACGCCAAATGGAATTTTTAGATTATGCAATACCGCCTCTTCCAGCTCTTGCACCTCAGCACCTAATCGTTGGTTACCAGACTGTTTTTGCTGGGGTGTTGTGGCCACGCCTTTTTTATCCGAATCCAGCGCGGCTAACGTCACATCAAAAAGCATCTCTTTGCCTTGGCGTAATACTTTTAATGTAACCGATCTATCAAGCGGTGTGATGCCTACAATTGGCGGTAAGTCTGTCGATTTATGAATTGTTTTACCGTCAAACTCTAAAATAATATCGCCCGCTTGAAGTCCTGCTTTTTCTGCTGGTGTGTCTGGATAGGTTTGCCCAACCAACGCACCTGTTGGCGAGTCTAAACCAAATGACTTTGATAGATCACTGGTCACTTCTTGCACGAGCACACCTAAATAACCACGAGCCACTTCGCCATTGGCTTTTAATTGCTCGACAACGTTCATGGCAATATCTATCGGAATCGAAAAAGAGAGTCCCATTGCGCCGCCACTGTTGCTGTAAATTTGCGAGTTAATACCCACCACTTCACCCGCTAAATTAAACAGCGGTCCGCCAGAGTTTCCGGGGTTAATGGCCACGTCGGTTTGAATAAAAGGCACGTAAGTGTCATTAGGCAGTGCTCGCCCTAATGCAGAAATAATGCCATGCGTTACTGTGTAGTCCAAACCAAACGGCTCTCCGATGGCTAATACCCACTGTCCAACTTTAAGATTTTTTCGTGATCCAATTTTGGCTACGGGCAAACCTGATGCATTGACTTTTAAAAGTGCCACATCGGTTCGCTTATCAGAACCAATAACTTCTGCTGTTAACTCTTTACGGTCGTGCATGGTGACAATAATTTCATCCGCCCCCTCGATCACATGGTGGTTCGTTAAAATATAACCATCGGCCGCGATAATAAACCCCGAACCTAAAGAGTGAGGTTGTTTTTTGGGCTGACGTTCAGGCAGAGAGTCACCGCGCCGCCCTTTAAAGTCATCTAACTGAGACGGTGGAATACCAAAGAAATACCGTAGCATCTCATCGGGCAACCCTTTAAACTGTGGGTGACGTTGATGCTTACTAGACACCTCTTTTGTCGTGCTTATATTGACAACGACAGGGTGATTTTCTTCAACCAATGTCACAAAATCAGGCAACCCAAATGAGGCGGCCAAACTGGCTGGCGGCTTTGGGGCGCTCTCTGCCCATGTCACGACGGGCTGTATAACCAATAACGCCCCAATGAGACAGGAGGCCAATAAAGTATTTTTTTTCATGGTAATCCATCCTTTTTTTACCGTTTTTCTTGTACTTTTTTGTGCTCTAATCTGCAGACAGGTTCTTAACGTATTTTATGTAGATTAGGCTGTATTCCTTTATTTTTAAAGATGCCATACTCGTTTTTCAAGTCTCTTTGCCAAAATCCTACTCCAAAGCACCCTCTTCTCTATTTAAGAGCGTTATTTCTGGCAGTACGGGCTGGTAACGCTTATAAGTAAACAACCAACCCAATCCAACTCCTGTAAAACCACCGATAATCGCCAGTATATTTTGCAGACTCGGACTTAACTCAAAAACAGTACCGCCAACCCATTGAAACAAAAGGGCAAAGAAAAATAGTCCCAACAATGGTATTCCGTACGCCATAAACGCCTGTTTGACTAATTGAGATTGATCTAACTTAAGCAACACACGATCATCCTGACCAGCGTTCACGCTATTTTTAACTTTAATCAATCCTCTCGCACCGCCTTTAAAGTACCCTGATAAAGCCGACGTACCACAACTGGAAGCCGAAGCACAGCCATTACAGCCTCCCTGAGCCTCCACTTGAACGTAAGCAAAGTCATGATCTACCGAAACAACACGCCCATGTTCCGTTAATATTTTTTGTTGAGGCAATTCAGTATCATGCATACGTTTCTCTTATTTTTTAATGGCTTAGATTTTATTTAAATTATAATACGTTAAAAATGATGGCTTCAATACTCCAACCATGACATCAATATGACCCCTTCTCCCTCGATCAAAGGATAATATGTGGCGCACTCTGCATCAAATCAAAAGTTAACAACCGATGTACTCGTTATTGGTACTGGCATTGCGGGTTTAACCGCCGCCTTAAAGTTAGCACAGTCTCACTCTGTCATTTTATTGGCCAAATCTCAGGTAACGGAGGGGAGCACCAATTATGCTCAAGGTGGGATTGCAGGTGTTATGGATCCTTTCGATAGCATTGAATCACATATTGAGGATACCCTTGATGCGGGCGCGGGCTTATGCGATTTAAAAGCGGTAACGGTCGTCGCCTCTCATGCGAAAGAAGCCATTAATGAACTCATTGAGCTCGGAGTCCCTTTTAGTAAACACCGAGCTGAAAACCGCCACAACCGTTTTCCCTTTCACCTTACCCAAGAAGGGGGACACAGCCATCGACGCATCATTCATGCGGCCGACCACACTGGATTTTCGGTGATTGACTCCTTAATCAAGGCGGTAAAACAAAACCCTAATATCACATTACTGCCCGAACATATCTCAATTGACCTTATTTTAAATCGAAAAAAAAATCGCTGCTTGGGGGCTTATGTCCTCAACAAAAATGAACAAAAAATTTACGATATTGCCGCCTATTTTACAATTTTAGCCACAGGAGGTGCCAGCAAAGCCTATTTGTATACCAGTAATCCAGACACCTCAACGGGGGATGGTATTGCGATGGCATGGCGTGCTGGTTGTGCCGTAGGTAATATGGAATTTAACCAGTTTCATCCCACCTGCTTATACCACCCAAAAGATCGTTCATTCCTTATCTCAGAAGCGTTACGAGGTGAAGGTGCTATTTTAAAATTGCCGAATGGCACACCATTTATGAAACAATATGACTCACGAGCCGATTTAGCCCCGCGAGACATTGTCGCCAGAGCCATTGACCAAGAGATGAAAAAACACGGTGTGGATTGTGTCTATTTAGATATCTCTCATAAACCAGAGGCGTTTATTAAAGAGCACTTCCCCACCATTCACCAACGCTGTCTTAAGGTTGGAATTGATATCACCAAAGAAGCCATTCCCGTTGTACCTGCCGCACATTACACATGCGGTGGTGTGGTCACCGACTTAGAAGGACAAACCTCATTAAAAGGCTTATACGCGATTGGTGAAACCGCTTACACGGGGTTTCATGGTGCGAACCGTTTAGCAAGTAACTCGTTAACAGAGGGGTTGGTCTTTGCCAAAATGGCAAGTCAAAGCATTGAAAAGGCATTTAGCCTGCTTTCGGCCACGGATGACTTTGATGCGATTCGCTCGTGGGACAGCTCAAGAACCACCGAACCGAGTGAGAAAATATTGATTACGCATGATTGGGATGAAATTCGTCGAGTTATGTGGGATTATGTGGGCATTGTAAGAACCAATGACCGTTTAAAACGCGCACGAAAACGCTTAAGAAACTTGCATAAAGAGATTAATGAATACTATCGTCAACACCCGCTGACCAGCGACTTGTTAGAGTTACGTAATTTATTAATGGTGTCTGAACTGATGATTATGAGCGCACAACGACGAAAAGAGAGCCGTGGATTACACTTTAATTTAGACTACCCCCACACACATAAAAAAGCCAAGCCGACTATTTTGCGCCCAAAATAGTCAGCAAAGTGGGTTATCAATCATTCCCTGTTGCTACATTCAACGTATCGGGATCCCCGCTCACAATTGCTTCAATAAGCCCTTCTGAAACCAGCTTATCAATATCAATTAAAATCACCATTTGACCATGTGATTTATGACGAGCTTGTTCATCAGAGCTTTGTTGCTCACCATGTCCTAATCCCATCTCTTCTTCAATGGTCGCAAGCCCCATCACAAATTGATTTTGCAAGGAAGATGATATATCTGGTGCTGGTTGTAGCTTAGACATATCAAAAGAGTGCACATCCGAGACTGCATCTACCACTAAGCCCACAATACGCTCACCTGATCTGGTAATCACATGAACCACAATCACCACCGTGGTATCGTCATAACTCACGTTTAAATGAAACTTCTCTCGTAAATCAATAATGGGAACGACTGTACCACGCAAGTTCACCACGCCTTTCACAAAGCTCGGTACACTGGGTAAAGGGCTCGGTTTTTCCCAACCACGAATTTCTTGCACTCGAAGAATCTCAACGGCATACTCTTCTGTTCCAATCTCAAAGGTTAAAAACTCTTTTTTTGATTCCGACACCTTAGGCCTCCCTGTTAACCTTGTTAGTCTGACACCATACTACTATATCACCCACTTATATTGAATAGCTATCTCACCCAAGTCTCAAAAAAGATATTTTTTGTAATTTTGCTTACCTAAGGTATCATCTCCTGCAAAGAAATATACAAGGTAAATAATATGCCCACAACCGATATAAAGTGTTCGGATTTAGACCCTAAATGGTTCAATTTTTTAACGTCACAAAATGCACAATTTGATTCGACAGGCCAAATAGTCACCTTTGGTCAAGCAGAATTGGAGCGATTTTTAATCAAAAATGGCCCTGTG
>WFNQ01000191.1 GCA_015488565.1 Thiomicrorhabdus sp. | reverse complement strand
GCTTAAATTGAAACTTATGAGTTGAGGAGCACAAACTCATGTCAGATGATCAAAAACCAAAAAATATACAGGATATGTTTGAACGAAACATATTCGCTTTACTCACAGCAACAGCGTTAGCATTTTCGATCGCTGGGATTGTGGAAATCGTCCCTTTGTTTCACCTAAAGTCAACAACGGACTATACGGAACAGACGGATAAATATGGTAATGTAAAAAATGAGCGTTTTCCTGAGTTGGTTTGGGAGCGCACATTTACGGAAGGTGCTAATGGTAAGTTAGTGTCTGAAAAAGCATTATATAAAGAAGATACGAATGGAAATTGGGTACTAGCTGACTGGAAAGCGGGTGATGGGGTTCGTCCTTATACTCCGTTAGAGTTAGCAGGACGTGATTTATATATTCGTGAGGGTTGTTATATTTGTCACTCACAAATGATTCGTCCTTTCCGTGATGAGCGTGAGCGTTATGGCCACTACTCTTTAGCAACGGAGTCTATGTATGACTTTCCAATGCAGTGGGGTTCAAAACGTACAGGGCCTGATCTTGCTCGTGTAGGTGGTAAATACTCTGATGAGTGGCATGTAATGCATCTATTGCGTCCACAAAATGTGGTTCCAGAGTCGGTTATGCCTGCTTATCCATGGTTAGCAGATAAATTGGTTTCAGAAGACTTCTTTGGTACGGAACGTGATATGACGACTCGTTTGTCAGTAATGCGTACGTTAGGTGTGCCTTATACCGATGAAGAGATCGCTAATGCAAATAAAGCCATTGAAGGATTTACTGAGATGGATGCGATGGTCGCCTACTTACAAGTATTGGGTACGATGGTTAAGCTGGATGACAGCAAAGTCTATCGTCAGTAGTTATGAGTAGCATGGAGCAATATTTAAGCACTGATTGGGCGTCTATGACGACCCATGACTGGGCT
The DNA here is from genome assembly GCA_015488565.1 of Thiomicrorhabdus sp. Classification (GTDB taxonomy): domain Bacteria; phylum Pseudomonadota; class Gammaproteobacteria; order Thiomicrospirales; family Thiomicrospiraceae; genus Thiomicrorhabdus. Next base: position 10,150 of record WFNQ01000191.1, on the reverse strand, counting down.
GGACTGATCGTAACAGTATTGGTGTTCTTTGGTATGCTTATTACCTTTTATTTGGCACTGAGGCCGAGTAAGCGTAAAGAGCTGGAAGAGCAGAAATATAAAATTTTGAATGATGATTAATCGTTCTGAGGAGAAATAAATATGGCACATAACAACCCATGGCCAGATGAAGGGAATACAGGTCACATCTGGGATGAAGACCTGCGTGAGCTAGATAATCCACCGCCGTTGTGGTGGATGTTATCGTTTTATGCTGGCTTTATTATGATTATCTTTTATGCATTGTACTATCCAACCATTCCGTTAACGAATGCATCGGGAGAGTTTACAAAAGGGATGACAGATTGGTCTCAAATTAATGAGTATCAAGATGACTTTAAGGTGCTTAAAGACTGGCGTACGGCTAAATTTGCGGACAAAGAAGAACAGCTTGCTGCATTGCCTGTGGCTGAAATCCTTAAGGATGAGGATTTAAGGTCTTATGCGGTTGCAACATCAAAAGCACTTTTTGGTGATTATTGTGCCGCATGTCATGCTTCAGGTGGTGCTGGGGTTTCTGGTTTTCCAGTACTGGCGGATGATGATTGGCTTTGGGGTGGTAGTATCGCTCAAATAGAAGCCACGATTACCAATGGCCGTATCGGTAATATGCCAGCAAAAGGCATGATGGGCAACTTGAGTGATCAAGAGATCAGTGATGTTGCAGATTATGTTATTGCACTTTCAGAAGGTAAGGCTGATGATGTGGCTTATGCGGCAGGTAAAGCAGTTTATACCAAAGGAATGTGTATGGCATGTCATGGACCAGCAGGAACGCCTATGGCTCCTACGGGTGCTGCAAACTTAGCGGATGGTATTTGGCGCTTTGGCTCCGACCGAGATACGGTTGTGTCTGTTATTTCACATGGTGTGAATGTTAAGAAGAATGGGGTTCATATTGAGGGTACTCGTCAAGCTGTTATGCCTTCATTTAAAGAGCGTTTACCAAATGCGGATGTAAACATTAAGCGTTTAGCGGTTTACGTACACTCTTTGGGTGGTGGTCAATAGGTTATTTAGGTTTTAAAAAAGAAAGGGGCAACTCTTTCTTTTTTAAACTGAAGTTATAAGGAGTCTGTAATGAATGATTTAAATAATGATTGGGTACTTTGGATGTCAATAGGTTCGATAGTAGTGTCAGCTGTTGTTGCTTTTTGGCTTGCTAAAAAAGTATTTGCTGCGTCAGAAGACGATAGTTTAAAATAAATATTTTATTTAATTCCGTGCCCATAAAGCAAAATAGGCCTAACAGAATTGTTAGGCCTATTTTGCTTTATGGGGATTAAAAATATTTTTATGCATGCCCTAGATATATTAGTAATACCTAATATTCCCCCCTTTATAGAGAAGATTTATTATGTCGAATTCTAAAGATAATGTAACTCATGATTTTGGTCCAACTGGTTCTGTTCTAGAACAAATGGATCTTCATAATAAAAATTTAGAGAATATTGGGGTTGAAATCTTACCCATCCATACGGGTGGAACGGTACATGCAAAACGTATTCCTGGTTTTTTTCGTAGTTTAAAATGGGCGCTTGCTTCGGTTTGGCTAATATTTTTTATAGGGCCTTATTTGCGCTGGAATGGTCATCAGGCTCTTTTATTTGATTTAGAAAGTCGACAGTTTCATATTTTTAATTTAACCATTTTGCCTCAAGATATTTGGATGTTAACTTTAGTGTTATTGTTTTGCTCCATGTTGTTAGCCGCTTCAACTACTGTTGGTGGCCGTTTGTGGTGTGGTTATGCCTGTTTTCAAACGGTGTGGACTGATGTGTTTACTTGGGTTGAAGAAAAGATAGAAGGGCAACCAAATAAGCGAATTAAGTTAGAGAAGGCTCCAATGAGCTTGAATAAGTTTTTGATTAAACTTAAAAAACATGCCGTTTGGTTGTTGCTTGGTTTTTTAACGGGGTTTACCTTTGTTGCTTATTTTGTGGATGTTATTGACCTTTGGAGTCGCTTATTTCATTTTGAGTGGAGCTTAATGGAAACTGGGATTATTGCTTTTCTTGGGTTAGCGACTTACTTTTTTGCGGGTATTTTAAGGGAGCAGACATGTATTGGTTTTTGTCCTTACGCTAGAATTCAAGGAGCAATGATTGATACACAAACAGAGCTACCCACTTATGATATCGAACGTGGGGAGCCTCGTGGGCGTTTAAAGCGAGTGAAGCCAGGGGAAGAAGCGCCTAAGCTTGGTGACTGTATTGATTGTAACCTGTGTGTCGCGGTGTGTCCTACAGGGGTTGATATTCGTTATGGTCAACAGTTTGGTTGCATTACTTGCGGTTTATGTATTGATGCTTGTGATTCCGTAATGGAAAAACTTAAAAAACCTAAAGGGTTGATTCGCTATGCCTCTTTGGCGGAATTTGGAGGAGAAAAATTACCCGCATTATGGAAGCGTCCGCGTGTTATCGTTTATGGTAGCATTATGTTTATCGCGTTAGGAACATTGCTTTGGGGTGCATTAAATATGGCGTCAATTGATGTGAAGGCATTGCATGAGCGGTCGCCTCTTTATGTTCAAATGAGCAATGGCTCAATACAGAATAAATGGACCGTTAAAGTTGTAAATAAGGGAAATAATCCCATGAAAGCTGAAATAACAGCCTCTGGTCCAGAAGATTTAACGTTTAAAACGGGTGGGGTGTTAAATATTCAACCAGGAAATGTTGGTGCGATGACGTTGTATGTTCAAATCCCTAAGAAAACGTTAACCGATGCCAGTACGCCGATTGTTATTAAAGTAGTTGATTTGAATAATCCTTTGGTATTCGAAGAGTATAAAAGTAACTTTATTGGGCCTAAGGTTCATTAAATTATTTGAAATAGAGTAGAAATTAAGCTTATTGCACGGTAAGATTGATTCAATTTTTATGAGGCCTTTTTGATAGTGGGGCCTTACTAAAGCCCTTTAATTAAAAAGGGCTTTTTATTGGGAGATTTAAATGTCAAAAACAACGGTTGATAAGCGTAATTGGAGTATTCCTTGGAAAAATCCTATTGTAATCATTTGGTTTTCAATATTGGTTGTTGTACTTTCAGTTAATTTTTTTATGGTAAGCATGGCGATTGTGACAAATCCAGGTCTGGTGATTGATGACTTTTACGAAAAAGGAAAAAATATGGATCAGACACTTGCTGCTCAAAAGCGTATGGATGAGATGGGGTGGCAGCTTGATGTTGATTTACCTGACTTAAAAGAAGGAAAGTCAGCACCAGTGACATTGATGGTGCTGGATAAAGAGGGTGAGCCACTTAACGTTGATACGGCTGTGTTGTATTACTATCGCCCTTCAGATAGAAAGCTAGATGGTCAACAAGTACTTGTTCCGACTGAAACACTTGGTCAATTTAAAGCCGATTTTGTATTGAATACCAAAGGAAAATGGGATCTCATTATGGAGGTCACGCAAGGTGAGTTGGTTTATAATATTGGGCGATCTATTATGGTGCAAGATCCAGAATGAGCTTGATGGATTCTTGCTTTCATTGTGGGCAAGCCATTCCTGACGGCGATTTAATTTTTAAGAAAATTGATGAACAAGAACGCGCTTTTTGTTGTCATGGCTGTGCCTCCGTTTGTGAGGTGATTTATGAAGCGGGTATGGACAGTTTTTATCGACGTACGCCAGACGGAGAGCTGCTTTCTCCCCCCCCCCCTCCTAATAAAGACATTGAGTTTTTTGATTACGATGAGGTGCAATCTCAATACGTAACGGATTTATCCGATCGTAGAGAGATTACCCTAATGTCGGATGCGATTCACTGTGCGGCTTGTGTTTGGTTAATCGAACATACGATGGCAAAAGTAGATGGTACGTTATTGGCGACGGTAAATTTCACCAATAAACGCATTCGAATTCGTTGGGATAATTGTCAACTAAAACTTTCTGATATCATTAAAAAACTCAATAGTATTGGTTACGATGCGACACCTTATGATGCCTCGGCCAGTGAAGAAGCGACCCGAAAAGCCAATAGAGACTTATTGTATCGCTTAGGATTTGCTGGGTTTGCGATGATGAATGTCACCTGGTTTTCGGTGGCACTTTATACTGGCGCCAGTGAAGATCAAGAGTTTAAGATTTATTTTTATTGGTTGCAGTTGATTATTGCAACGATCACGATGTTATATTCTGGATTACCCTTCTTTAAAGGAGCTTGGGTCTCAACTAAAGCCAAAACGGTCGGTATGGATACCTCAATTGCATTAGGCCTACTGACGACCTATTTTTATTCACTCTGGGTGATGCTTGATGCCAGTGGGGATGGTTATGTCTACTTTAATACCTTAATTGATTTTATTTTTCTACTGCTGATTGGACGTTACCTTGAAGCAATTTCTAAAAATAAAGCATTAGACTCTACGCGTCGTTTGATGGACTTGCAGCCCAAAGTAGCACGGCAACTTATCGATAAAGAGGAGCATATTGTTCCCGTTAGACGTTTGGTAAAAGCGGATCATGTTTTAGTTAAACCTGGAGAGCAGTTTCCCGTGGATGGCATGATTATCTCAGGAGAAAGCACGGTTAATGAGTCCATGTTAACGGGTGAATCACATGATGTTGAAAAACGTGTTGGAGATCATGTCTCTGCCGGAACGATTAATGTGGATGGTACCTTAACGGTCTCAGTTGAAAAAATACTACAAGAGACGCAGCTGGGTCATATTGTGCATATGGTGGAAGAGGCTCAAGGTTCGAAAGCACCTATACAGAGTGTGACCGATAAGATTATGCCGTGGTTTGTGAGTGCAACGCTTTCATTGGCTTTGGCGAGTTTTGTTTTTTGGTATTTAAATGCAAGCCTTGAGTTTGCGGTGATGACGGCAACGGCTGTTTTAATTATTACTTGTCCATGTGCATTTGGTTTAGCGACCCCCATGGCAGTTGCCGTTGCAACAGGTGTTTCGGCAAGAAACGGTATTTTGGTCAAAAATGGTACCGTGCTTGAAACATTACAGTCTATTCAGCACTTTGTTTTTGATAAAACAGGCACTTTAACGAAGGGAAAAATGAAATTGGTGGATTATCAATTTCTTCCAGATCAGAATGAAAAACAGCTATTGATGGAGATCGCTTCGATTGAACAGTTATCTGAACACAGCTTGGGACAGGCTGTGGCAAAAAATATTCAGGAGATATTGGGCATCTCAACTAAGGCCTTAAAAAAGGTTGACGGGTTTAAAGCGTTGTCTGGTAAAGGGGTGCGTGGAGCATGCGATGGTGTCGAGTTTAAGATTGGTACGGCTAAATGGTTGACGGAGTTAGAGATTGAGCTTTCAGACGCTTTATTAGCGTTAGCAATCGAACGGGCTAAAATCGCGCAAACAGCCATTTGGATTGCAAAGCAAAACAAGTTGGTGGGCATACTGTTTTTAGAAGATGAAATTCGTCCAGAAGCGGCAGAACTTATTCAACGTTTAAAAAATAAAGGCAAGCAGGTCACTTTATTGAGTGGCGATTTACAAGTAGTGGCCAATTGTGTTGCCCAGCAGTTGGGAGGCATGAATGTGATTGCAGAAGTCTTGCCAGAGGATAAAAACCGAGTGATTCGTGATCTGCAAGCACAGGGGCAAAAGGTCGCCATGATTGGTGATGGAGTGAATGATGCACCCGCATTAGTGCGTGCCGATGTTGGCATTGCGTTAGGATCAGGCACGGATGTATCCATGGACAGTGCTGATATTGTATTAATGAATAATGAATTGATGGCGGTAGATACCGCAGTAGAATTATCGGCTCGAACGTTAAAAACCATTAAGCAAAATATTATCAGCTCATTTGCCTATAATATCATTATGGTGCCTTTGGCAGTGGCTGGAACCTTAACCCCGCTTATTGCGGCAATAACGATGCCTATAAGTAGTTTGGTGGTGATTGCGAATGCCGCACGTATTCGGAGTTTTTTCAGTCAAAAGGCGATTAATAAACGCAGAGGGATAAAGTAGTGGATGTAATATACGGATTAATTCCAATGATGCTGGTATTTGGTTTCTTTGTTGTGGTGGTCTTTATCTGGATGGCTAAGACTGGCCATTTTGATGACTTAGATGGGGCGGCAAATCGTATTTTTATGGATGATGAATACCCAGAAGATCTGAATAAAAAAAATGAAGAGACAAAGCTAGATAGTTCGGATGAAAAATTAAAAGGGTTACCTAAAGAAAAAAGTGAATAGTATTTTTGAGCGGTAAAAAATAAAAATATTAAAAGCCACCTTTTATAGGTGGCTTTTTTTCATAAAACCTAAAACGCGACAAACTGGGAGGGGAAGCTTTACTGAGCTTGTTTAACCGCGGGTGTAGGTTGAATACTAGTTGAATACTGTAGCGCTTCTGGCCCTTCATTATCAATAATCATTTCAAGTCCTTTTTCATAGAAAAACCAGTGTGGAAGTCTGTCAGACTGAATCTCTTTTTTATCCGCTTCACCAAACCGTTTTTGAATGGCGACTTCGGTTAAGTGTTTTCTGGGCAGTAGTGTGATGCTACTTAGAGGATGATCAAAATATTTTGAAATGGTTTCACCATAAAGTGAAATTTCACGTGTTCCTGAAGGGTTGGTTGAAATTGCTTTTCCTTCATTATAGGCTTGTTCCAGCTCTTCTGGCATTAACTCTATTTTAAGGGCTAATGCGCCTTTAATGGCACCAATATACATGACAGGAAAATAGGCTTCGATGGACTTGTTTTCATTATTCTGGCTAGAAAATATTTTAACCTCAACATCTTTTCCGTATAACGCCATTGCATCTCTTAATGTTGATTTATTGAGAACCAATCCTAATGCGTGTAATTGGCCTGTTTCATCATAATGGGCATTCCAGGGTAGATGATTAGGGTTCACTTTTTCTCGTTCAGGTTGAAATGTAATCAGCAGAGCGAGTACTAATATCGAGCCAATTAGGATTAGCCAAAAGGCAGGAAGCTTTTTTTTGGTTATTTTGTGTGTGTTCATAATCGGTTATTGATTCTCTTTATCACTTTTTGTGGAGTATTCATTTTCAGCAAGTACTTCATTGGAATTTTCATTACGAGGGATGTATTTGGTTATGGAGGGATCAATAATGCCTTTTCCAGCATCGTAAACTGAAATACCCTCCTGTAAAAACAGGACTAATAATGTAAAAAAGATAATCACTGCAGATAAAAACATGGTGATTTTTTCATGTATTGGCGTGGAGCTACCATCGGTTGAGAAATCGTTCATCATCATCCCACCACCTAATAGCGAACCAATTAAGGTGACAACGACAAAGATGGTAATGGCGACCACATAAGAGATAATTAACATGCGGCCACGACGCCAAGCCAGTGTCCAGTGTGCAGCAACAAACCAACTGTCTTCTTGCGCTTTTTGTTGGCTTTTAAAGTATAAATAGCTAATAACCATAATGGATATGATGGGAATCATTATGAAGTTAAGAGGGCTACCATGACCAAGTTCTAGTGCCACTTTAGACATGGCTAAGTGGGTTAAAATAACATTTAAATTAAATATATGGTGTGGGATTTTAGCGGCAGACGCTTCTTTTTTAGTAATTTTATAAAGCATATTATTTACTCTTTTGAAATGTGGAATTTAGGAGGTTGTTCGAGAATGAGAGAACAATTATGGAAGGCTAATTTGGTCTCTTATTTGTGGTGACTTTCATGCTTGGGCTACCTCTTAGCTATTATCAGTGGTTTATTGTTAAATTACGAGCGGTATCGTGTAATTTTTAATGTTCTTTTGATCGTTTTGTAAGCCAGTTTAGAAACGTTGTACTAGGCATAGGCTTACCATACTTAAATCCTTGAAAAATTGTACAGTGTTTATCTTTAAAAAAATCGGCTTGTTCTTGGGACTCAATGCCTTCAGCAATGACCTCTAGGTTAAGGCTTTCGGCCATTGCTAGAATGGTTCGAGTAATGGATTGTCCTTCTTGCGTTGTGAGGTTTTGGACAAAGGATTGATCGACTTTAATGGTATCAATGGGAAAACTTTGTAAATAGGAGAGAGAGGAATAGCCAGTACCAAAATCATCAATGGCTAAAGATACGCCTAATGCCTTTAAGCCTTTTAATATGTCGAGGCTATTTTCAGCATCGTTCATGGCAAGGCTTTCCGTGAGCTCTAAATCAATGCATTGTGGTGGTAGAGAGGTTTGGCTTAGTATCTCTTGTACATCCTTCATTAGATTCGACTGGGTAAATTGTCGGCTGGAAAGGTTGATGCCAATTCTCATGGTATTAAAGCCAAGATCGTGCCATTTTTGAGCTTCTAAAATGGCGCATTGCAGTACGTATCGACCAATATCAATAATTAATCCAGTGCTTTCCGCTAAAGGAATAAATACGGTTGGAGAGATAATGCCAAGTTCTGGATGATTCCAGCGGACTAAGGCCTCTGCGCCAGTTGGCAATAGGGTTTTGGCATGAACTTGAGGTTGATAAAATACCTCAATTTGATTGTTGTTTAGCGCACGGCGTAGGTCATTTTCTAATGACAGTAATCCTTGTGCTTTAGCATTCATTCCCGAATGATAGAATACAAATTGATTGCCGCCTTGTGTTTTAGCAATGGAGCGAGAAATATTGGCATGGTTTAAGAGGGATTCTACATTTTTGGCATCGTTTGGAAAGACAGAGACGCCAAAGCTGTAACTGATGAATATCTCTTGATAATTTAATAAAAAAGGTTTTGATAGATCGTACATAATACGACCCATTAACAAGTTAAGTTCGCTTAAATCTTGTACATTTTTAACCAAAATAGCAAACTCATCACTGCCTAAACGAGCCGCAAAGTCCGCTTCTCGAATGACTCTTGAAACCCGTTGAGCGAGATTTCGTAATAAATGGTCGCCTTGTTCTTGACTTAAGTTGATATTAATCTGTTTAAATCGATCAATATCAAAAATAATGACCGCACTTAAAGTATTGGTATTTCGGTTTGCTAAGAACTCTTCAAGTGTTTGGCTGAAGTGCGCTCTGTTTGGTAGGCCCGTGAGTGCATCATGTCTGTTTTGATATTCAATAAGGGATTCGTCTTTATGCAAACGTGTAATGTCTTGAATCGAACCTGAAATTTTTTGCAGTTTTCCTGATTTAGAAAAAACGCTGTTTCCTAAGCATTCAATATGTATGGCATTTCCATCTAATTGCATCACTCGAAAGTTAATCGCAATATATGACAAGCCTTGATTGGCATCTGAAATGGCTTGATGGATTAAAGGAGTATCTTTGGGTAAAACATGGCTTATAAACTGTTCAAAAGAGACACCTTTTTGTTTTGGAATGCCTAAAAGATCAAAGGTTAGGTTTGAGCCTGAGACATAATCCTTTTCTGCATTCCATTCCCAATAGCCGATTTTAGCCAATTTTTGCGTATACTCCTGTTGTGCTAATGCTTTACGGAGTTGTTGCTCTGTTTTTGCTGAGCGTAAAATGTATTTAATGCGTTGGGCAAGGTGTTTTAAGTGATTGGATTGAATTGTAAAATCCGTTGCACCCGCTTCAAAGGCGTACTCCATTGTTTTAATGTCTTCTGGTTTTGTCAGAATTAAAATAGGTACGGCACGGTTTTTATCAAATTGATGTATGGCTTGAATAAATTTATAGTCATCTTGAGTCGATATGGGTGTATCAACAATGACGAGGTCAGGTTGTTTTTCGATAAAAAGAGAGATAGCTTGACGACCATCCTCTGTGTCAAGCGTTTGGAATTCCGCATGGTTAAGCACGTTTACAGCCGTCATTCGAGTCGTGGCGTGTTGAATCACAATGAGAATAAGTGATTTTTTTTGAGGATTCGGTTGCATGTGCTGAATGATACTTTTATCTTTAGCAAATAACCAGTTTAAAGGCTTAGAGATTAAATTCAATGATAATGGCAAAGAAAGTTGATTTAATTCATTAATCTTTAGAGGTGGGCAAGGTGAATTGAGCTTATTCTGGAGTAGAAATCACTAGTGTCCCAACGTTGATAAATAAAAATCTTTTAAGTTACTGTATTTTCAAATAAAAGTACCTCTTCTGCAAGGGTATCGACTTCAGCAGAATGAAAAACCTTAAAATCTCAGTTTTTTAGAGACTTTAGGGGTAGGAAATGTATTC
>WFNQ01000190.1 GCA_015488565.1 Thiomicrorhabdus sp. | reverse complement strand
TAACAATCCGACTTTGTGTTTAATGATTTTTTGATTACTATTAATCATTGTGAGTTTCCTTCGTTTTGATTGATGATTGAACACCTACATATCAAAACGAGGAACTCGCTCTTTTTCAAGAGCAGTGTCAGATTAAGTCGTAACTTTTACATTTTATAGAAATAAAAAAGAAACCGTAACCTTTTTCTGCTCCAGAGCATCCTCTCTTGACACCCTCAATTCACATTATACTCCAGAGTACCTTCTCTTGAGCAAGCGCACCTTAAACCACCACTTTTCAATTTATTAATTAAGGCCTTTGCACGAATAAATAATGGTTACAAGGCTTCTCGTTCCACCTCTTCAATCAATGCCGTAATCTCTTTAGAAATCGTTAACACATGCTCATGCCTCTGAGACATTAACGCTTTATCTTGAGCTTGATTGGCATCAATGACCTCACCAACAATCTCATGAAATTTATGGTGTAATTGAATTAATTTTTGCATACTCTCTAAGTAGGCATACTGCTGTCCATCCTCCTTAAGCCACTGTCCTAATAAACAGGCACTGGCATCTCGAGCCTCCAGTGAATCCATATCCGTTGATTGTCCAGCCAACAGTTGCTCTAGCTTAGTCAGCCAGCTATTATGCTTCATTTTAGCTTCCGCAAAACTAACGGTTGAATGCCCTAGCTTGGCAGATACAGATGCCGATTGATTGACTTTAAATCGACCAATAAAGTTCACTTGAGTCTCCGCCTCATTTTGCATATTTCCTGCCGTAGCAGAGAGCTCCTCAACTAATGCCGCATTTTCTTGTGTCGTTTGGTCTAAATGGCTCATGGCAATATTAATTTGCTCTAACCCTTTATTCTGTTCATTCGCGGTGGATGCGACCGTTTCAACCAGCTCCTCCACTTTTTGAATTTTAACCACCATCTCTTGAAAGACCTCATTGGTCTGCTCTACCAATTGAGTCCCCCCATTAATTTGTTGCGTGGTGGACGCGATGAGTACCGAAATATCTTTGGCCGCACTGGCGGATTTTTGGGCTAAATTACGAACTTCGCCTGCCACTACTGCAAAACCACGTCCATGCTCACCAGCCCTAGCTGCTTCTACCGCGGCATTTAACGCCAATAGATTGGTTTGAAATGCAATGCTATCAATTACACTGGTAATTTCACCAATTTGACGACTTAAATCGGTAATGCCCTTCATTGCCCCCAAGGTACTGTCCATGACTTCTATGCCTGATTTCGCTTCTTCTGCCGCACTATGAGCCAATACATTGGCACTGTGGGTATGCTCCGTTGAGTTTTCAACGCTGGCCGTGAGCTCTTCAATACTTGCCGCTGTCTCTTCCACTGCCGCGGCTTGTTGTTGAGTTCGCTCCGCAAGGTCTTGGCTGGCAATTGAAACTTGACTTGACATACCCCCTAATGATTCTGCTCCCGATTTTACCTGAACAAAGGTAATTTCAATATTGGTTAACGCATTATTGACTGCATGCTTCATTGCCAACAGCTCACCAATAAAGTCATCATCAATACGCTGAGTCATATCCCCATCACTCATTCCAGATAACAGCCTATTTAATGTTTGGGTCGTGGCTGAAAAGCTCTCTAATAACTTATTAACCAATGTGGCAAGTTTTTTCTCGAACCCCGTTAAATGGCTCGTGTCTACTCGACCACTTAACATCCCTTTTGATGCTTCTGAGACGATGGAGATGATATTCTCTTCTATCAAAAGTTGAGTCGTCATGTCCTTCCACTCAACAACAGTACCAATTCGTTTCGATTTATCATCAAAAATTGGGTTAACAACCAGCTCTAAGGTAACATCCCCTATTTTGGCACGAGCAGTATAAGTCTCTGTTAAATGCTCTAAAATGGCTTGTTGGTGCGCTGGATTTTTATGAAACACATCTATGTTTTGTCTTAATAGATTTGAGCTATCAAAATTGGGTAACTCTTTTTTTAGCTCTTCTTCAACCGACTTCAACATTGAGCGTACCGCATCATTCATAAAAATAATACTGCGAAACTTATCTGCAACCATAATATTAGTAGAGGTTGCGTTCAATGCTTTTTCAATTCGTTGCGAATTCATCAACGATTCTTTAACCGCTTCAAAATCAGCACCTAGCTTAATCTGTAACGACTTTAATCGGCCTAATGTAATGGACTGTAAACTACGCCCCCTAGAGTCGATTTCATTTGAAAAATTCCCCGAAGAAATCTCTGTGATATAACGATTAAACTGTTTTTGCTGCCTTGCCCCAATCAAAGAAAGAGCAACAATTAATAAGACACAAATAACTTCGAATGCATGAAGTAGTGCAATTGGAAAAACGTCGAACGCACGAGGTAAAAAGATGGGAATCAACACTTCAATCAACAATAAAACCGAAAGTGCAATAATCATTTTAAAATTATCAATTTGTAAAATAGGGTTAAACTTATCTTTTATGCTGTAAACATAGCCATTCACTAACGAAAGCCTGCCTGCCTCAATATCACGATAAGCCTGTTCTGCTGCTGAAACTTGTATTGGCGTTGCTGGCGTTCGTACGGACATATAACCGGTAATTTTTCCTTGTTCAAAAATAGGAGTCGCATTCGCCACGACCCAGTAGTGATCTCCATTTTTACGGCGGTTTTTCACCACTTGAGACCAAGGCTTGCCTGATTTTAAGGTCTGCCAAAAGTCTTTAAATACCTGTCGTGGTACATCAGGATGTCTCAGCATATTATGCGGTTGGCCAACCAACTCACACCACTCATAGCCACTGGCTTCAATAAAAGCCTCATTGGCTTCAATAATATTCCCTTGAAGGTCCGTTTTTGACACAATCGTCATGCCGGACTCTAATACATATTCTTTTTGAGTGACCTTGCCGTTATCGCGCATAAATTAATATCCCTTAAATCAAGCCATAAAAAAGTCATACTATCGCCAAAAAAGAGACGATAGGCACACGCCCTTTATTTTTAGCAACACCGAGTTTTTAACCACTATCATCCATACTGACTAAAGGAGTTAGAATAGCAAAAAACACGTAACACAAGCGACATTTTCACCATCAAAATATTTATCTTTGCACAAAAAAAATAGAGTACTTATTACTACGCAAACAGAACAAAATACCGAGTTTAACCTCCTTTAAATAGCACTTATTTAAATTTAAAAAATACATATTAAATTTTACCTTTAGTGTTTCTATTAGGTAAAATAGAGTTTTGTATTAATAATTAGCTTAGGATACTTACAAAATGGCTTCGAAAGACAACGCTGTATTAACAGGTCAACTAAAACGCTGGAATGAAGCGAAAGGGTTTGGTTTTATCAGCACAGAAAATGGTCAACGAGATATTTTCATTCATATTTCAGACCTAAAAGGCATGAGCCGTCGTCCACTGGTTGGCGATACCATTCACTATCAGGTTAAAAT
>WFNQ01000189.1 GCA_015488565.1 Thiomicrorhabdus sp. | reverse complement strand
CCAATAGGCAAGTTCGATTTTCGATCCAAAGAGGCAATTTCTGCCCCCCCTAACAACTCCTTGCCCTCCGATTTTGCCATCGCATCATTCATCGTTTTCACCGCCATCTGCTGTTCCAGTGAAAGCTGCTTATTTTCTTGACTAGCCTGACTGCCTTGTTGTGCAAAAAACATAGATTGTTGCTGTGCAGACTGACCAAAACCTTGCTGAGATGACTGACCAGAAGACGAAGTTTGTTGCCCAAGTCCCTGAGACGATTGTCCCTCTAATGACTGAGTGCCCCAGCTTGTCGCGCCTTGATTCAGGGCGGAACGACTATTTTGATTCAACACATTAACAGACATCGCCTCTGCTTGAACAGAAGAATCGCCTTGCATCGCAAGCCTTTGTTGAGTGACAGTCCATTCAACATCTTCGCCTTCAATCGCCTCATTCACATTCAAATTCGCATTTGGAGAAGCCAAGTCAAGCCGTTGATTTGGCCTATTAGTAGATTGATTCAACGCCGCATTTCCCTGAGTCAGAGTCTCAGCACCAAAAGAAATCGAAGCAGGCATAACAGGGGGGGGAAGAATTTCATCTTCTAATATACTCAAAGCCTCCTCCCCCGCTTCAACATCTACCGCGATAAGGGACGGCTTTTCAGAAAAAGAAGAAATACCATTCAACCCCGATTCAGCGCTTAAAACAGGATTTAAACCTAAAGGTACTTGCTCTGTCTCAACAGGAACGGCTTGTACAGAGTCTTGTAAAGAAGCTTGCTCCAACCCTAACGTCGCTTTCTCTCCTGACGCCTCTCCTATCCCAAGACTTATCGTCGAATCCTCCATTAAACCAGATGAACTCAAGGATTCTAGCTGTGTTACAACATCCTTAACAACCCCATCAACAGAAGCATCATACGGCGCAACAACGCCCAACAATGGCTCTGAATTCAAAATGGCTTCATGAGAACCAAGCTGATCAACTTGACGCAAAGAATCTGATTCCGCCCCTTCTTGCTCGGCCATCATCGAAGAAAACAACCCCGAAAAAACACTCTTTTCAGGCTCACTCTCACCATCCGAAACGGAATATAATGCATCTAAAGGCGATTCTGCTTGAGGTATTTTACTTATTAACATCATAAAAACTCATCCCAATATTCTTAAACGATTGACACGCTTGCAATCGAAAAAAGCAAAATCCATACCACTTACCCAAAAGCCAGAATAAGCGTTAGCTCATCGCTAGACCCATATCATAAGCGTAACCACATCTAAGGTGCGAATAAATCAACCGCTTTAAAAAATTCTTTCCCCCCCTTAAAACACGTAAATTTCCGCATTTACTTTTCACTACAACATCTATAGTATTGCCGCCCTAATTTAATGACCGTAGTTAATACGTATAATTTATAAAAGAGAATATTGTGGATTCAGGAATTGCTTGCATACAATTAATTGCTCGATTTTATGGTGTTGCGGCAGATCCAAAGCAGCTGCATCGCCAATTTATACGCCCAGGGGAAGTGGCCAACTCAATGGACATGATTCGTATCATTCAGTCTTTGGGTTTAAAAGCACGTTCCATAAAAAGCACCATTGACAACATATCAAAAGCCGCTCTTCCTGCGATTGCTCAAGATAATAACGGCGAATTTTTTATTTTAGCCAAATGCAAGGCAGACCCTAAAACAGAGCAACTGCAAAGTGTTTTAATTCAGCGATTAGGTCAAGAGCCAGAAATAAAAGATGCTCAATGGTTAGAAGAGCACTGGAACCATACCTTTATTTTTATTACCAAACGGGCTTCGCTTTCTTCGTTAACGTCCTTTTTAAGCTCTGAAGAAAAATTTGGTTTTAAGTGGTTTATTCCTGCCCTACTTAAATACAAAAAACTCATTTACGAAATTTTACTTGCCTCCGCATTTATTCAGCTTTTTATACTGCTTACCCCCATTTTTTTCAAGTCGTCATGGACAAAGTATTAGTACATAAAGCCTTTACCACCTTAGACGTACTAGCCATAGGCTTACTGGCCATCGCCTTTTTTGAAGTGATATTAAGTGGCTTGCGAAGCTACATGCTAACCCACACCACCAGTCGTGTAGACGTTGAGCTGGGTGCCAAGCTCTATAACCACCTATTTTCTCTGCCGCTTGCCTATTTTCAAAGCCGACGCATTGGAGACAGTGTCGCTCGTGTTCGGGAACTAGACAGTATTCGAGAATTTATTACCGGCTCGGCACTGACCTTAACCATTGATTTAGTCTTTACCTTTATCATCATTGGCGTACTGTTTCTTTACAGCCCATTTTTAGCCACTATTGTTGTGGCCACCATTCCCTTTTATATTTTATTGGCCATTTTTGTTACCCCAATACTGCGAACACGACTCAATGAAAAATTTGCTCATGGAGCAGAACGTCAATCATTTTTGGTTGAATCCATTACCGGTATCGAAACCATTAAATCACTTGCTGTAGAATCCGATGCCCAACGTCGCTGGGAAGACACCTCCGCAGCCTATGTAAAAGCCGCCTTTAAAGCCAACAACCTAAACAACATTGCCAACTCTTCGGCCGAATTTATTAGCAAAGTGATGATGCTTGCCATTCTTTACTATGGCGCACATGCCGTTATAGAAGGCAGTTTAACCGTCGGACAATTTATTGCCTTTAACATGCTTGCAGGTCGAGTTAGTGGCCCTATTTTAAAAGTCGTACAACTATGGCAAGACTTTCAACAAGCAGGCATTTCGGTAAAGCGTTTGGCAGACATACTAAACGTACCCACAGAACCCAAATACAACCCAGGAAGAACCTCCTTACCCCAAATAAAAGGCCGTGTTCAGTTTGAACAAGTCGCTTTTCGGTACAAACCAGATGGTAAAGAAATTATTCGTAATTTCAACTTAGACATTCAACCAGGGCAAGTGATTGGTATCGTTGGCAGATCAGGTTCGGGTAAAAGCACCTTAACCAAACTACTGCAAAGGCTTTACACACCCTCACAAGGCCGAGTATTGGTTGATGGAATTGATTTAAGCATGATTGATACTGGCTGGTTGCGCCAACAAATTAGCGTGGTACTGCAAGAAAACTTTTTATTTAACCGAAGTGTACGAGATAACATTGCCATTACCGACCCTGGTGTACCCATCGAACAAGTCATTCAAGCAGCCAAGCTTGCTGGTGCACATGACTTTATTTTAGAGCTAGAAGATGGCTATGATACCCTTATTGAAGAACAGGGAGCCAACTTGTCAGGTGGGCAACGTCAACGCATCGCCATTGCTCGTGCACTGATTAATCGACCCAAAATTTTAATTTTTGATGAAGCCACTTCTGCGTTGGATTACGAATCAGAATCCATTATTCAAGACAACATGCGTGGAATTTGCCAAGGCCGTACCGTTCTTATTATTGCACATCGTCTTACCACCGTACGAGATGCCAATCGTATTATTGTTATGGATAAAGGCGAGTTAATGGAACAAGGTGATCATCAAACACTGCTTAATTTAAAAGGCTATTATGCAGGGCTTTGGCAACACCAAAATCGAAACCCATCTTCCGCCATGCCCGCTAAACGCACAACCCCTTCTCAGGCAGAATCAGCGTCTAAAAAGGGAACACCATGAGCACAACCACATCACCAAAAAACAAGAACATAAGTGATAAATTTGTTCAATTATTTCGTAGCAAAGATTTTGATGAAGCGCACGAGTTTTTACCTGCGGCACTCGAAATCCAAAGAACCCCGCCCTCGCCATTAGGGCGTATTATTATTTGGGTGATTATGCTCTTTTTTGTACTCACTGTTATTTGGGCGTGGCTGGGTAAAATCGACATTGTTGCAACCGCAACAGGGCAGATTGTGCCAGTTGGAAAAAGTAAGGTCATTCAATCGTTAGAGACCGCCAATATAAAAGAAATTCTGGTAAAAGATGGCGACAAAGTCCAACCAGGCGACACCCTTATTCGCTTGGGAACTACCCGCATTCGAGCCGAAATAACCCAACTACAACAACAATTAAGTCAACAAACATTTGATATAGAGCGCATAAAACAAACACTACAAAAAATAGAACAACCTACTAAAACACATGCATCATACAAAACACTGCCCCCAGCCCACCAACAACTTTTACAACAAGAGGTAAACCAATACCAACAACAACTAAAACAGCTTAACGCACAATACACCAGCTATCAGGCCGACTTATACGCGACCAACGCCGCACAACTTAAATTGCAAAAAATACTGCCCATCACTCAGCAACGCCTTGAATCCAGCCAACAACTGTTACAAAAACAGCTGCTATCAAAAGATCAAGTTCAACAAATCGTCCAAACCGTGATTGAACAAACACAAGATTTAGAAATTGAAACCCAACGAATTAAAAGCATACAATCACAACTACAACAAACCAAATCCCAACAAGCCGCCCTAAAAAGCCAAACAAAACAAAATTTAATGCAACGCTTGCTTGATACACAACGCCAACAAGAAACCACCGAACAAGAGCTTATTAAAGCTAAACAGCGTTTAAAACAAACCGTAATAACCTCACCCATAGAAGGCACCGTACAGCAACTTGCATTACATACCATAGGCGGTGTTGTCACCCCAGCACAAGAGCTAATGGTCATCGTCCCCAAAAACCAACAATTTGAAATAGAAGCCTTTTTGCTTAATAAAGACATTGGCTTTGTACACGAACAACAAAGTGCCGAAGTAAAAATAGACACCTTCAACTTTACCAAATATGGCATTATTGAAAGCCAAATCATCAATATATCTCAAGATGCCATAGAACATCAAGAGCTAGGCCGAGTGTATGTCGTGCGTTTAAAAATGCTAAAAAACAACGTTTATGTCAAAAACAAACAAGTCACCCTTTCCCCAGGAATGCAAGTGACCGTTGAAATCAAAACAGGACAACGCAAAGTGATTGAGTACTTATTGACCCCTTTATTGCGTTATCAAAATGAAAGTATAAGAGAAAGATAAAAAGATGGAAAAAGAAGAGTTACCAAACCCTAAAACCATTAACCGCGCGAAAGATTTAGCTTTTTTTTCGGATGAAGTGCTTTCCGAAGAGATTCTTAAGAGCGAAGCAAAACTGCAAGCTTATATTAAACGCCATAGTGGTCATTACTTAATAAACATATCAGATGAAGAGCTTATAGAAGCGGCGGATAAAGCCAAGTTATTTCCAGAGCCTATTGAAGTACTTCGTAAAAAATCAAACCGCTATGGCTATTGGCTCATTATTAAAGCGGCTTTTTTGCCTGCATTTCTTTTTTCAGTGTTAGCGTGGTATTTTTTAACGACTCCAATAGACAATTGGGTTTGGAACTTAGGGCAATATAATCATGTGATTTTAGAGTTTTTTCCAAGAGCACAAACTTGGATTAATATTTCGATTGAATACCGAGAAAAGATGATTATTCTTTTTGCTTGTTTTACCGTCTTGTTGGTATTTGCAATTTTTTATATGTTTTTATTGGTGTTTAAAAATTGGAAAATTTTAATGGTCGAGTATGTTCCTTCTAAACGACATACATGCAATAACAATGTAGTACGAATTTTTGGAGGAATAACTGTGGCTTTAATGCTTGTATTATTTCCTTTAATCTCATATTTAGGAGGATCTGAAACTTTTTTAAAATCAGTTTCGTTCGATAGAAGCATCTATTCTGATTACAGAAAATGGAACACTATTTTCGGGTTTATCTTTAATTTGTCATTATCTCTATTTTCTTCATCTATTGGATTATTCTTTATTTTTATGACCATTAGCTCAGGAATCTTTTGTAAAAAAATTAATAAGTTTAAATTACATTTAAACAACAAATAAAGCATCTAAAAAAGGAAAAAATACATGACATGTGTAATAAATGATGGTGATCAAGGAGTAACTCTGAGTGACTTACAGAATACGGCAGACAGCATTAAAGCTATTTTTGATGAAATTGCACATCAATTAGGAGTAGATCCTGATGCAATAAAAAAGAGCCCTATTGTCTCACACGCAATTAATGTGGTGGACATAGCCATTGCAGATGGCGCCGCAGAGACGGTGGATACTTTAGCAGGAATAGCCATATCTACTTGGGCAGGTGTTTTCGCAGCCTTATCTATACCTACGTATCCATTTATAGCAGCAGTTGCAACCGCGGGATTCGCAGGAGCACTCTATGATGCTTCTGGAAACTTAAGGGAATGCGCTGCTAATGATATGAAAGACCTAGCCGACACCATGAGCTCAAACCCAGATTTAAACTACCCTTCTCTGCCTGCATGGATGGATGGTTTAGAAAACATGTTTAATGATGCCACTGACACACCTGACCCGATACTCACATTACGTAATATTGGAATGAGGGGAGGTGATCCTTTAATTTTAGATT
>WFNQ01000188.1 GCA_015488565.1 Thiomicrorhabdus sp. | reverse complement strand
CTTAATGCCAATACGATTAATATTTTTTTCATTTATTTTATCCTCAGTTTAAGTTTAAGGGTACCTCTATTAATTCCCTGCTCTTACCCTCAAACAGGTATTTTTTGAACACTTAATAACCCATCCAAACGCCCATCTGAATACAGTCGGTAACCAGTAATATTAGAGCGCATCACCGAATATTGATCTTCATACCAAAGAGGCATAATGGCCAGTGTTGCTTGTAAACGGTGTTGCAGTTGTTGGTAGAGCTTGGCTTGTGCTTCGAGCGAGGAGGTTTTTCCTGCGGTGCGAATCAGTTGATCGGATTTTTTATCTCGGTAGCGTCCGCGATTTGCGCCATTAGGTGGAATGGCTTCGGAGTCGAATACGTATTGAAATATATCGGGGCTTTTAATGCCCACCCACGCCAAGCTGTACAGTTGAAAACGACCTTGTTTGATGTCGCTGTAAAATGTGCCCCAATCGTAACTTTGAATGTTAAGATGAATGCCTATTTTTTTCAGTTGCGACTGGTAGATTGTCGCTAAACGAATGCGGGTTGGGTCGTTAGATGTTTTATAACTTAGCTCGATAACTTCTTGATTATTATTATCTTTTTTAACCAGTTCTTGTGGAAAGTTGATTTGTTTTAACAAGGCTTTTGCTTTAATGGGATTGTATTCATAGGGGGGGATATCCGCCGCGCCACTCCAATGTTCGGGCACTAATAAGCCGCCCGCCAAACGCGCATGACCATTAAACATGGCATCCACAATGGCTTGACGATTAATGCCGTGTGCAATGGCTTGACGTAAGGCGGGTTGTGCCAACAGTGGGTCTTCAAAATTAAAACCAATGTAACCAAAATTGGTGCCTTTAAACCACTGTACTTTAAAATTGGGTTGCTGTTCGCAATACTGTACCAGCTCGGGCGATAGATCATTTTGAATGATGTCCAGCTCACCTTTTTTGAGTTTTAACACGCGAACAGTGGCATCTTTTACGGGAATAAATTCAAGCAGAACGTGATCCAAGTTGCGTTCTAACACCAGCTTTTGTTCAGTTAATGAGACAAAAGAACACTTGCCATTGCCTATGGGGGTGTCTTGAAAACGGTGCTGTTTCTGGATTAAGCTTGCAGGTAAAATGCCAATCACCAAACGCCCCACAAACAGCGCATCTTCTGCTGAGAGTATAAAGTCCACCTGTTTATCATTAATAGCTTTAACGGTTTTAATGCCTTTTAAAGAACCATTATGTGCTGAACCAAAATCGGGGTCTAATACACTTTGATAGGTGGCGACCACATCGTGCGCGGTCATGGGCAAGCCGTTATGAAAGTTGGGTTGTTCTGTTAAGGTAAAACGGTAGTGGGTGGGCGATAAAACTTGCCAGCTTGCTAAATCGGGGATGGGCAAAAAGCGTTCATCAAAATCAATGAGTTGGCGGTAAATTAAGCGGTTCACTCGACTGGAAAGCGCATCGGTTGCCTTACGTGGGTCCAGCATTCTGGGGCGTGACGTAATGCCCATACGTATGCGATTGTCCCCCTCCGTATGGTTATTGCATCCCGTTAACCCTAATAAACTGATGCTCGATAACCCCGTGGTAATGGCTTTTGCGCTGGTGCTAAAAAATTGACGGCGTTTCAGTGGCTTCAAGGAGAGATCGCTTTATTTACCACAATCACTTCCGACTCTTGTAACAGTTGATCAAAAGCAACCAAATCGTCCATGGTTAAATCGCCTAAAATGGCCTCTAATCGCAACTGGTTTAATACTTGATTGTGCATGGCTTCAATTAAATTTTTACGCGCCACGGTTTGGTTCGCACGCGCAGACAGGACATCCAATAAACTCATTAAACCAACGTGATACCCCTCTTCGGCCGCTTCTAAAAAGGCATCATTCGATTTAACGGCTTCTTGCAGGGCGGCCACTAAGGAACGGCCACTCTCTAAGTTTCGTGCTTGAATACGTGCTTGCAATCGCGCTTCTTCTCGGCTGTTACGCAGTTGTTCTTTGGTGGCATTGAGCTGGTAACGTGCCGCACTGACTTTGGAGGAGGTACTGCCCCCCGAGTAAAGCGGTAACGAAACCGTTACGCCAACCGACGTTTGTTGTGAATCTCGAAAAAATAGCCCCTCCACATTATCGGTATAGGTGGTATCTGAAATTTTGGCCTGAAAATTAATGGCTGGCCAGTAGCCGCCTTTTTGCAAATCTACTTCTAATTCAGCCGTTTCTAGCTGTGATGTTGTTTGCTTAACGGTTAAACTTTGGCTTTCGGCTTTTTGTTCCAACACATACAAATCTAGTGGCATTTCGGGCAATTTAACTTGCATTGAGAAGGACTTTAATTGAGTAATCGGCTTACCCGTCAACTTCATTAACTCTTCAAACCGAATGTCTAAAGCATTTTCGGCGTTAATTCGTTCCGAACGGGACAAGTCGTAGCTGGATTTAGCTTGCAATACATCCACCCGACTGGCGAGTCCGACTTCGGCTGAGGCTTCTGCACGCTCAAGTTGCGATAAATCGGCACGCTCTTTGGCTTGAAACAACTGTAAGGTTTTTTGTGCCAGCAGAGCATTAAAGTAACTCTCTGCCACTCTTAAAACCAAGTCTTGTTCCGCCGTTTTCAACTGAAAATCAGAGGTTTTTAAGCTGTGTTTAACCTGCTCAAACCCCGCCCATACTTCATGCTTATAAATGGACTGGTTTAACGTTAAAGACATATCTCGGCTCGTAACATCGCTGAGGTCATTATTGCTGTCAATCATAAAATAACTGGCATCGGCGTTAATTTTAGGCAACAATTCCGCTTTTGCGGTAGCGTAGTTTTGTTGTTCCGATTGATGTTGCGCCCGAGCTTGTGCCAAAGGTGCGTCTTGCAATACCGCCATTTGATACACATCCACTAAGCCCACCGTCTGTTGACTGTTGGCAAATGCAAAGGGACTCATTGAGGTCGCTAAAAATAGTGCCCAATATTTTCCCCCCCCCTTATTTAATAAGAGGGGGGGAGAAAATTTATTCATTTTTTTAAAGATTGCTACACGTAAGTTCTGTTTTTTCATCTTTTTCTTCCAAGCTCCACACGCTAAATGGATGCACGCCTAAGCTCACATTGTAATAGCGCGACATATTTGTGACTTCTGTACCTGCCCAACTGGGCATTTCAATCTGCTCTTGTTCGGAGGCCAATTCAACTTCGGCCACCGTTAACCCTAAATTGTCGCCCAAAAACTCGTCAATTTCCCAAGTGTGATGCCCTACCTTTACCAGGTAACGGTATTTTTCAATCACGGGGCCTACCGCTAAGGTGGCGAGAATTTTTTGTCCCTCTTCCAGTGGAATATCATACTCATACTCATCACGACTTAAACCAATTTCGAGACTTTTAATATTCATATTGGCTCTATTGTCCTCAATACGAACCCGAATGGAACTTTTTGCCCCCCCCTCAAAAATACTGTTTAAGTAGCCTTGGGCAAAGTGCGTTTTTTGATAAGCTAAGGCTTTCCAATCGTCGTTTTTGAGTAAAAATTTTCGTTCAATTTCTCTGGCCATCAGACTATCCGTATACACCCGTTGAGAGATAGCGATCACCTCGGTCACAAATAATGGTCACCACCACGGCGTTTTCAACTTCGCTTGCAATTTGCAATGCCGCCGCCACCGCACCACCTGATGACACGCCGCCAAAAATGCCTTCCTGCTTGGCCAATTCTCGCATGGTCTCTTCGGCCGTGATTTGCGCCATATCAATGGTACGATCCACACGGGTATCTTGATAAATTTTAGGCAGGTATTCCGCTGGCCAACGACGAATCCCTGGAATGGCCGCGCCCTCTTCGGGTTGCACGCCAATGATTTGAATGTCTGGATTTTGTTCTTTTAAAAACATCGATGTCCCTATAATCGTTCCCGTAGTGCCCATCGCACTAACAAAATGGGTGATTTTTCCTTCGGTATCGCGCCAAATTTCGGGTGCGGTGGTTTGATAGTGCGCTAACGGGTTATCGGGATTGGCAAACTGATCTAATAAAATGCCCCCCCCCTGACGAACCATTTCATCGGCCAAATCACGAGCGCCTTCCATGCCCTGCTCTTTGGTAACGGTAATCAGTTCCGCACCATAAGCAGCCATTGAGGCTTTACGCTCCATGCTCATGTTTTCTGGCATGATCAGTTTTATTTTATAGCCCATCATGGCGGCCGCCATCGCCAAAGCAATACCGGTATTGCCACTGGTGGCTTCAATTAAGGTGTCACCTGGGCTAATCTCACCACGTAACTCGGCTTGTTTAATCATATTTAATGCAGGACGATCTTTAACAGAACCCGCCGGGTTATTACCCTCTAACTTAACCAGCACCACACTGTTTGTCTTTGGGTTTACCATACGTTGCAGTTTTACCAGTGGCGTATTGCCCACAAAGTCCATTAATGTTTT
>WFNQ01000187.1 GCA_015488565.1 Thiomicrorhabdus sp. | reverse complement strand
GCTAATTTAACGTCAAAAAGTCAGGATTGGTCTTATCATCAAATTTTGTATTACCTCATGCACTATGGTGACGATTTAGCGGGTTGCTTTTTACTGGGTCGTCCGTCGGCACAGAAGGCTGGGATTAAAACCTATGTGGAGACAGGGCGAGCAGATTACGCCTATCTTACAAAAGAGATTAAGAGATTTCCAGAGAATCTAGGCTCTTCCGTTGCGGGTGAACAACCTAAATTTACCGTATTTAATGGTTCTAAACACCTGATTGTTAAATACTCGCCTTTGATTTTAGAGGATAACCCCGTAGCGACAAGGCATCGTGATTTACTGATTTGTGAACACCTTGCCTTGCAGGCTTTGAATGCGGGCGGTATTGAGGCGGCAGAGAGCGAATTATTTTTTGGAGACCGCGTGTATTTGGAGATAACACGTTTTGACCGAGAGGGGGTTTATGGTCGAAGAGGCGTTGTGTCGCTTAGAAGCGTGGATGCTGAGTTTGTTGGAAAGAACGCGAGTTGGCCTGAAATTGCTCAAATTTTGCTTTCGGAAAGACGACTTTCAGAAGAGGACTTTTTTAAAATAGAAGTTGCATTTTCTTTTGGTCAATACATTGCTAACTCTGATATGCACAATGGTAATTTATCTTTCTTTATGGAGGGCGTTAATTTAGGTCGTCTTGCGCCCGTGTACGATATGCTTCCGATGTCTTTTATGCCTGTTCAAGGGGAATTGAGTAACCCCGACATACCATTAGGTCGATTTGTTGAGGGGTCAAATAAAGCGAGGGGGTTGGCTTTGGAAATGGCCATCTCTTTTTGGCGTGCCGTTGAATGTCACGAACAGGTATCGGATTCATTTAAGGCATTAATTCGCCCTTTTAAATCGAAGTTAGAGGTCTTGTTGTAAGCGGTAATACTGTTGTTTAGTGGTGATGGTAGGGGGGGGGAGAAAATTTGAAATTAAAATTTTCTCCCCCCCCCTCTCTGTTTTTAAGGAGGTTTGTTAGCTTAATTTAGCCACTAAAAAGGCCATAAATTCACTTTGTTGAATGTCTTGTGACTTATCATCACGGCGGTATTTATATTCAATCATGCCATTATCTAAACCACGTTCGCCAATGACAATGCGGTGCGGAATGCCGATTAAATCCATGTCACTAAACATCACGCCTGGGCGTTCACTACGGTCATCAAAGAGTACTTCAATGCCTTGTTCGGTGAGTGTTTGGTAAAGCGCTTCAGCCACTTCTTTTACGCGGGGAGATTTATGCATCTGCATGGGCACAATGCATACTTGGAAGGGGGCGATGCTTTCTGGCCAAATAATACCGCGATCATCATGGTTTTGTTCTATGGCGGCGGCAACGACACGGGTCACGCCAATACCATAGCACCCCATTTCTAGCACTTGTGCACGACTGTTTTCATTTTGTACGTTGGCATTGAGGGCGGTGGAGTATTTATTGCCTAATTGAAAAATGTGGCCAACTTCAATGCCTCGACGGATTTTAATTTTTCCTTTACCACAAGGGCTTGGATCGCCTTTTACGATGTTACGAATATCGGCAATTTGAGTCGCGGCTGCATCTCTGTCCCAGTTAACGCCAGTATAGTGAAAACCATCTTCATTCGCGCCGGTCACAAAGTCTGCCAGCAAAGCGGCGGTACGATCAACAATGACGGGAATATGGCGTTGCGTTAATCCAACTACGCCAATAGAGCCGGTTTTGCAGCCTATGGCGGTTAAAATGGCTTCGTCACTCGCCATTTCAAATGGGTTTGCAACTTGATCCAATTTGCTGGCTTTAACGTCATTAAGTTCGTGGTCGCCTCGTACAACCAGTGCGACAACAGGAGTGGCTTCGTCTGCTCCTTTGACTAAAATAGTTTTAACGGATCTCTTTTTCTTGATTTGTAAAACGTTGCAAACGTCTTCAATGCTGTGTTGGTTAGGGGTGGCAACTTTGGTGAGCGATTCGGATGCGTCAGGGCGTTCACCTCGTGGAGCAACGGCTTCGGCCAATTCAATATTGGCGGCAAAATCGGAGTCGGTTGAAAACGCAATATCGTCTTCACCCGAATCGGCTAATACATGAAATTCATGTGACGCTTCGCCACCAATGCTACCGGTATCGGCTTGCACGGGTCTAAAGTCTAAACCAATACGGCTGAAAATACGGTTGTAGGTCTGGTACATGGTTTGATAGGTTTCTTCCAAGCTCTCTTGTGACATGTGGAACGAGTAGGCATCTTTCATAATAAATTCACGTGAGCGCATCACGCCAAAACGTGGACGAATTTCGTCACGAAACTTGGTTTGAATTTGGTAAAAGGTCACGGGAAGTTGCTTATAGCTACGAATTTCTTTGCGTACCAAATCGGTAATAATTTCTTCATGCGTCGGGCCAAGCGCAAATCCACGGCCATGACGATCAGTAAAGCGTAATAGTTCTGGGCCATAGTCATCCAAACGTTCAGACTCTTCCCAAAGCTCTAAAGGTTGCACCACAGGCATTAATAGTTCTTGGGCATGAGCGCGATTCATCTCTTCACGAATAATGGCTTCCACTTTACGCAAAACACGAACCCCCAGCGGTAGCCAGTTGTAAAGTCCACCCGCCAACGGACGAACAATGCCCGCACGCAACATCAGTTTGTGGCTAAT
>WFNQ01000186.1 GCA_015488565.1 Thiomicrorhabdus sp. | reverse complement strand
TAGAGCGTGTTATCAATGAATTAGTCCCTAGAGTATTGACCATTGCGAAGCATGCAAAAAAATTCAATGTGGCACTCACCATTGATGCCGAAGAAGCGGATCGACTGGAAATCTCTTTAACGGTATTTGAAGCCGTGTATGCTCAGTTAACCGACTATCAAGGTTTTGGCTTAGTGGTTCAGGCCTATCAAAAACGTGCATTCAAAGTATTGGAATGGTTGGCTGGTCAATTTGACCAGCATCAAAGAGTCATCCCAATTCGCTTGGTCAAAGGCGCTTACTGGGACACCGAAATCAAACGTGCTCAAGAGCAAGGCTTAGAGCACTATCCGGTATTCAGTCGTAAAGCGAATACCGATTTATCATATCAGGCATGTGCTCGTTTTTTATTAAACAACCGCACTCGCTTCTACCCTCAGTTTGCCACGCACAATGCCAACACGGTCGCCTCCATTAAAGTTCTGGCTGGTGAACAGGGGGGGTATGAATTCCAACGATTGCATGGCATGGGTCAAGCACTGCACGCTCAATCGATCAGTAAAGAAGGGCTGAACAGACCTTGTCGTATCTATGCACCGGTCGGTTCACATGAAGACTTACTGCCCTATTTGGTTCGACGGTTACTTGAAAATGGCGCCAACACCTCTTTTGTAAATCGCCTGACCGATTTAACCTTAGACATTGATGAAATTACTCAAGACCCGATTGAAAAAGCCCACAAACATTTCGCTCATAAACACCCAAAACTGCCTTTACCCAAAGATATTTACGGTGACAGTCGGGTCAATTCAGCCGGTTTTAATTTAGCGGACATGCACACATTAGATGCCTTACTCAATCAAGTCAAAGCAGAGTCGACCCTAACGCATCATGCCACCAGCTTGATTCCAAACGCCGACACGCTTGAAATGGAACCGACCCCCTTAATTGAAGTACGTTCGCCCGCCAACTTGGATAAAACGGTGGGAACCTACCGCCGCGCACACGCTACTGAAATTGACCTCGCCGTGCAAAACGCGCAAGCCGCGTTCCCACAATGGCGCGATCAAGCCGTTTCCGTTAAGTCGGAATATTTATGGCAGTTAGCGGATTTACTAGAGCAAAACAGCCATACCCTAATTTATTTATTACAAAGCGAAGCAGGAAAAACCTTAAACGACTGCATTGCTGAGTTACGTGAAGCCGTGGATTTCTGCCGTTATTACGCCCACCAAGCCATTGAACTGTGTGCCAAGGGTGAAAAGATGCCCGGCCCCACAGGGGAGAGTAATTATTTATACCATCAAGGCAAAGGGCTGTTCGTCTGCATCAGTCCATGGAACTTTCCCTTAGCGATTTATGTGGGTCAAATTGTGGCCGCTTTGGTCACGGGCAATTGTGTGATTGCAAAACCGGCCGAATCCACCAGTTTAATCGCACACTTTACCGCCCAATTAATACACCAATCAGGCATTCCAAAAAAGGTGTTTCAATTGGTATTGGGGTCTGGTAGCCAAATTGGAAATCAACTGTGTCAAAGTAACGCTGTCACGGGTGTGGTCTTTACTGGCTCGACCCAAACGGCACAAACCATTAACCTCCATTTAGCCAGTCGAAAAAACGCCTCGATTGCCACCTTAATTGCCGAAACCGGCGGACAAAACTGCATGATTGCCGATTCATCCTGCCTACCAGAACAGTTGGTTAAAGACGTGATTAACTCCGCTTTTTTAAGCGCAGGCCAACGCTGTTCTGCACTACGCGTCCTGTTTATTCAAGACGACGTGGCAGATAAAGTGATTCAGATGTTGAAAGGGGCAATGGATCAATTAAGCATTGGGAATCCACAACTGTTTTCAACCGATGTTGGCCCGGTCATCAATGAAAAGGCTTTGAACGTGTTACAGAGCCATAAAGCCCAAATGGAGCAAGTCGCCACCCCCATCAAATCATTAACCGAACCTAACATTAATGGCCATTATTTTGCGCCACAAGCGGTTGAAATTAGCGATATTGAGGTGTTGAAACAAGAGATATTTGGCCCCTTTTTACACGTCATACGATTCAAGGGCAAGGAGCTGGATCAAGTAATTAATGCCATCAATAACACTGGCTATGGATTGACCGCTGGCATACATTCACGCATTGATGAGACCGTAAAATATGTGACCTCTCGCATTCAAGCAGGTAACTGTTACATCAACCGAAACATGATTGGCGCGGTGGTTGGCGTACAACCCTTTGGCGGCATGGGGTTATCTGGCACCGGCCCTAAAGCTGGAGGCCCAGGTTACTTAAGACAATTTCTCATCGAAAAAACCGTCACCAACAATCTGTCGGCGGTGGGCGGTAATGCAGACTTATTGGCGTTATCCGATGATGATTAAGCCTAAGCAGAGAATAAAGTAGCCTTTCCACTTCGCCGTCATTATCGGACTTGATCCGAACATTTTTTTTGCTTTGGTAGCTCCTCTGGTCAAACCAGAGGATGATGGGTAAAAAAAATATTTAAATTTTCTCCCCCCTCCTAAAACACGCTTTAACCTGACTTTTTACGGTATTTAGATGGCGTAATACGGTCGTTTAGATTATATTAATAAGCTTGTAGCAAAAGCCACAATCTATCTCCTTTCTCGATTCAACAAATAACTAGAGCAACGCCATGAGCGATTTACGAAAAGACGCCTTAGAGTACCACGCCTATCCGCGCCCCGGAAAGCTGGAAACGGGCTTGATTAAACCCTGTAATACTCAACGAGATTTAAGCTTAGCCTATAGCCCTGGGGTGGCAGAGCCTGTTCGGGAGATTGTTAAAAACCCTGAGGATGCTTATAAATACACGGGAAAAGGCAATCTGATTGGTGTCATTTCTAATGGTACGGCGGTGCTTGGATTAGGCAATGCGGGTGCATTGGCGAGTAAACCGGTTATGGAAGGCAAGGCCATGCTGTTTAAACGCTTTGCGAATATTGATGTGTTTGATATTGAGGTGGAGACACAAGACACCCAAGCGTTAATTCAAACCATTGCCAATATTGCGCCCACCTTTGGTGGCATTAATTTGGAAGACATTGCCGCACCACAATGCTTTGAGGTCGAAAAAGCGTTAAAAGAGCAACTCAATATTCCTGTTTTTCACGACGACCAACACGGCACGGCCATTGTGGCCACCGCCGCTTTGTTGAATGCGCTTGAAGTACAAAACAAACGCATTGAAGAGGTTCGCATTGTCTGCGTTGGTGCTGGCGCGGCGGGCATTGCCTGCATGAATTTATTAATGGAACTGGGCGCCCTAAAACAACACATTACCTTAGTGGATAGCCAAGGCGTTGTGTCGACTCAACGAACGCATCTTAATGTCTATAAACAAGCCTTTGCGCTCGAAACCGATCAGGTCACCTTAGCCGATGCGATGCACAATGCCGATGTATTTTTTGGGGTATCAGGTAAAAACATTTTAACCTCCAACATGCTGACCAGTATGGCCGCCAATCCCATTGTCTTTGCCATGGCCAATCCCGATCCGGAAATAAATCCTGATCTGGCACACCAAACCCGTGATGATTTAATTATGGCCACAGGACGCAGTGACTACCCAAATCAGGTCAATAATGTACTGGGCTTTCCATTTATCTTTCGAGGTGCGCTGGATGTTCGCGCCACTGAAATTAATACCCCCATGCAAATTGCAGCCGTTCAGGCATTGCGCCAGTTAACACACCTTCCTGTACCCAACGAAGTGGCGGAAGGCTACGGCCTCAGTACCCTAAGTTTTGGTAAAGAATATATTTTGCCCAAGCCCAATGATCCACGATTAATTGAGGTCATTCCCAAAGCCATTAGTCAGGCCGCCATTGATTCAGGTGTGGCACAATTAGATCTATCAGGAGAGCCTATCGGACTTAAGTGATCGTAGCTAAATAAAGCGGAGGTCTTTTTTATCAGACCTTTGCACGAAAGGATACACCATGAAAAAACAGACAGTACAGCTTACCCTCTTATTCAGCACGGTGATATTATTCACCGGCTGTCAAACCCTGCAAAAAAATTCTACCCCCCCCTCCTCTCCAACAGCCACCTATCTTGAACAATCCGTTGTGCCGCTAAAGCACGCCTATGATTTTCATATCGTAGAAACCGCAACAGAACAGCAAAAAAACATTCCGCAACTGGCACGTTCGCTTAAAGAGTTTGATGTTATTTTTATTGGCGAAGAGCATAGCAATCATGCCTCGCACCTATTTCAAATGCAATTACTGAGTGAACTCTATGCACAGAGACCCGAACAAATTTTATCGTTAGAGATGTTTAATCGAGACCAACAAGAGAAATTAAATCGCTATTTAGACGGTGAAGTGGGTGAAATTTATCTGGTGCATAAAACCCCAGCATGGAGCAACTACATCGCCTCCTATCGCCCTTTAGTGGAACACGCCAAACAGCATTTTGTACCCGTTATTGCGGCCAATGCGGCCAGCGATATTGTTCGTTGTATTGGACGTGAAGGTAAACCCTACCTTGATAAACTGACCGAAGAGGAGCGCAACCACATTGCCAAAAATCCGTTTTTGGATAACGAGGCCTACCGTAAACGCTATATGGAATTTGTTGAGAAAATACGAAAACTCAGTGAGGAAGGCAGAGAAAAAAGCTATCTGGCGCAACTGACGCGTGACAATACCATGGCAGAGTCCATCTACCAAACGTGGCGAGAGCACCCTGAATCACAAATTATTCACCTTAATGGCAGCTTTCACAGTGACTTTTATTTAGGCACAGTATCCGCACTTAAAGCGCTTGCACCACAGCTTAACATTGCCGTCATCGCCCCCGTTGCCGTTGAAGACAATCAACAGCCTAATTACAGCGATGAAGATTTAACACGAGGTCAATACATCTACCTCATTCCAGAACAACCCGAACAATACGTGGATCGCAACTACCGACAAAAAAACCACAAAGCCATGTTTGAAAAGGCCAGCACAAAACAGTGTCGTCCAGATCAGGCCAGCGATTCAGAATAAAAATTTTCTCCCCCCCCCCCTTATAAATTACAAACGATTTAATAGGGGAGCTTTTTTCTGGTAAGCAAGAATATTATCCCGAGTGGTTTCGGCAATATGCGATAACGCCTCTTGGGTAAAGTAGGCTTGGTGCCCCGTTACTAACACATTTGGAAAGGTCAATAACCGCTCAAATACATCGTCTAAAATAATCTCATCCGAGTGGTCTTCAAAAAAAAGTGCCCCCTCTTTTTCGTAAACATCCAGCCCTAAATAACCAATCTGTTTCGACTTTAATGCCGCAATCACATCGGGCGTAGAGATCAAATCCCCACGTCCAGTGTTAATCAACATCACTCCCTTTTTCATTTGTACAATGCTCTGAGCCTGAATCAGGCCTCTTGTTTCATCGGTTAAAGGACAGTGTAAACTGATAACATCCGACTCACGCCAAATCGTCTCCAGTGCAACCTGTTCAAACCCCAGCGTTTGGCAGACTTGCGTTTCATAAGGATCATGCACCAAAATACGACACCCAAACGCTTTCAACATCAACCCCACCAAACGTCCAATGCGCCCCGCACCAATAATACCAATGGTCTTGCCATGCATATCAAACCCCAACATGCCATTCAGAGAAAAATTACCCTCCCGAACTCGATTATAAGCACGATACAGCTTTCGATTAAGTGCCAACATCAATCCAAGCGTATGCTCTGCAACGGCGTAAGGCGAATAGTCGGGTACTCGAACCACAGAGAGACCCAATGATTTGGCACAGGCTAAATCGACATGATTAAACCCGGCACACCTAAGTGCTAAGAGTTTAGTGCCTCCGTCGGCCAACCGAGTGAGTACTTCGGCATCCAAACGATCGTTCACAAAAACGGTTACGACCTCCGCGCCTAACGCACATCCAATGGAATCTAAATTCAAAGGAACATCCAAATAGAGACTCTGCCATGCCGAATCAAATACGTGGTTCAACGCCTGTTTATCATAGGGTTTACAGCTATAGGATACGATTTTCATATCGACCTCCAAATGGTATGTTTACAATGCTCGCGCTCTTAAATACGTTTGCTCCGATACCTCGGTCCATTGCATCACTTGTTCTTTAAAGGCTTTTTGAGAAGCCCACACTTTAGCCGATAAGGCATCTCGCTTCGCTTCCTCTTCCACCACCTCTTCCGAAATAGTTTTGAGGGCTTTTAATACGGAATCGGGAAAGTGGCGAAGCTGCACATTGTGCTCCGTTAACAAGGTATGCAGTGCTTGCTGATTACGTGCCGTGTATTCAGCCAACATATCGGCATTAGCGACCTTAATGGCATTGCGAACAATGCTTT
>WFNQ01000185.1 GCA_015488565.1 Thiomicrorhabdus sp. | reverse complement strand
TGCGCCAGCAGCGTAAACCGTTTGATGTGATTTTTGTGGCCGTAGGAGGGGGGGGGTTAATTTCTGGCATTGCGGCGGTAATGAAACAGGTGTTTCCGCAAACGCGCATTATTGGCGTTGAACCGGAAGATGCCGCTTGCATGACCGAAGCGTTAAAGGCGGGAAGCCGAGTGGTGTTGGATCAAGTGGGCATTTTTGCCGATGGGGTCGCGGTGGCGCAGGTGGGCGAGATTCCTTTTCGCATTGCACAAACCTGCGTGGATGAGATGATTACGGTTAAAACGGATCAGATTTGCGCCGCTGTAAAAGACATTTTTGAAGACACCCGCGCGATTGCCGAACCTGCTGGTGCGGTGGCGTTGGCGGGCATGAAGGCGTTTGTTGAAAAGTACAATGTGTCAGGCTTGGAGATGGCCTGCATTGTGAGTGGTGCAAATATGAATTTTGACCGTTTACGCCATATTTCGGAACGTACCGAGTTGGGTGAAAAACGCGAAGCCATTTTTGCGGTGACCATTGATGAACGCCCGGGCAGTTTTAAACAGTTTTGCGAGTTATTGGGTAAGCGACGTGCGATTACTGAGTTTAATTACCGTTATTCAGACAGTGAGCAGGCGGTGGTGTTTGTGGGCATTCGAACGGAAGGTGGGAGTGCTGAAAAACAAGCCATTTTAAGCGCCTTAGAGGAGAAAGAGTACCCCGTACAAGACATGACCGATAATGAAATGGCCAAGTTGCACCTTCGTTTTATGGTGGGGGGGCAAGCAGCGGGTGTCAAGAATGAGCTGATTTATCGTTTTGAGTTTCCTGAGCGTCCAGGCGCGTTATTGCAATTTTTAATTCATTTAAGTAAAGAGTGGAATATTAGTCTATTTCACTATCGCAATCACGGCGCGGCTTATGGTCGTGTGCTGATTGGAGTGCAAGTACCGCCAGAGCAACAAGAGGACTTTGAGGTGTATTTAAGCAGCTTGGGGTATCCATTTGTGAATGAACAAGATAATCCTGCGTATCAACTGTTTTTAAGGCCAAATGGTTGAGTGAGCGTATGTTATGTTGAAAATTTCATTAGCCGTTTCCATTCCTGATGATGAGATTGAGCTAAACGCCATTCGCTCACAAGGGGCGGGGGGGCAAAATGTCAATAAAGTGTCTACGGCGATTCATCTACGCTTTGATATTCAAGCCTCTTCTTTGCCAGAGGTATACAAGGAACGCTTGCTGTCATTGCGTGATAAACGCATTACCAAAGAAGGGGTTGTTGTGATTAAAGCACAGCAGCATCGAACGCAAGAGAAGAATCGTCAAGAAGCGCTCAATCGTTTGCAAACACTGGTGCAATCGGTGATGGTCGTGCAAAAAGTGAGGCGACCCACCAAGCCTACAAAAGGGGCTAAGAAAAGGCGTTTGGAGAGTAAATCAAAACGCAGTCAATTAAAAAAACTACGTGGCCGAATTGAGGATTAACTCTTTTTTACTTTGATTTACTAGGAGTTTGTCGGATTCATCCTAAATCCGACAGGCTTCTAGAGTCGAGTTTTACTTTATCTAGAGCTTGTTGCACAGCCTCAAAAATTAATGGATCCGCTTTTTGTGCATTATTTTCTGGTATATTCCAAGCCATCACTTTTCGATATTTTTCAATTAAATTCTGTACATCATGATTGATTTCATCATGATAGCGCTCAATTTCAATATGTTGCATATCTGGCATAATAAAATGTCCTTTTTTTGTAATGATTATCTGTAAAAAATACGTAATAAAAATACGTGCTAAGAACCATTTTAGCACGGTATTTTTATTGAGGCATTAGGGTTCTAAGTCGTTATGCTTTTTTTCTTGATGCTTGCGGGCAATCTCATCCCAATCAATATTATTACAAGCTTCACAGGGTTCTTTAAAAATGCCTAATTTAACCAAGAGCGCATGAACCTGACAGCCAACACAGTAGCCAAAGACCGCTTCTAACCACATAAATGCGATACAGACCCATACTAAATTTACGGCGATGCCTCTTGGAATGTAGTTTTCGGTTTCTGAGAGCAG
>WFNQ01000184.1 GCA_015488565.1 Thiomicrorhabdus sp. | reverse complement strand
TGTGACTTGTCTTCGTTAATTCGACTGGAGGTTGGGCCGGTTTGATTTTTATATTTGGCATCAGCGCGTTTGTTATAGGGTTTTTCGACCGCGCTGGAGAGGGTTTCAAAGTTGATGGCACAAATATCCATGCCTGGGCGTAGGGCAAGAGGCAGTTTTCCGCTGTTAAAAATCTCTAATACAATCTGTCCATGCCAGCCTGGGTCAATTCGGTGGGCGGTAACGTGTACCATGAGGCCTAGACGGGCTAAACTGGACCGACCGTCTAACCAGCCGACGAGATCATCGGGTAGGGTGACGGATTCAAAGGTCGCCGCCAATGCGAGTTCGCCGGGGTGTAAAAAAAAGGCTTTGTCGTCTGGGATGAGAATTTCATCCCCCATCACGGTATCCATGATTTTTTGAACTTCGTCTTTGGGGCCACTTAAGTCGATGTAAGGCGCCGTATGGTCATTAAAGACTCGAAAACGGTTGTCGAGTCTTAAGTCGACGCTAATCCCTTTTATTTTGCTGGCATCGGGTTGTGGGGTAATGGTGATTTTTCCAACCTTTAGGTGCTTGATAATGTCTGTATCACTGAGTTTCATAATAGTTTGGGGAGCTCCGCAAGGTTAAGCGTAATGGTTTTGTCTTCTTTTTTGTTTATGAGGCGTATTTTACCTGGAAAGTATTGATGATTTGGTAATAGCCAGAGTTCTATTTTAAATTGTTGACTTTCAAGTACGTATTTTACGGCTTTAAAATGTTTATTGGAGAATTTAAATTTCAGCGAGTCGCTTTGTTCAATGGTTTTAACACGCAATTTTTCTTGAAAATTGCTGTCTTGAATATGGAGTTCAAGTGTATTGAGTGGGCGGTTATTGAGTGTAAAGTATTGAATGGCATAAGCCAAAGACATAATATCGAATGTATTGTCTTGAATAGGCCATGTCCGATTCTTCTCAATAAAGAGGATTTGCTTGCTCTCTTCATCGCGCTTTAAAGAGGTATGCTTTTTAATTTTTTTACCGTCTTTTTTACTGATACCGATTTTATGGTAGCTTAGCCAAACTAGGTTATCCTTGGTTTGCTTGAGCTGGGAAGTTTCAATAGAGGAGTCACTAAAAAACATCGCGGCCAACCCAGACGGTTTGGCTCGGCTAATTAAGGTACAGTCCTCTTGTTGGCACTGGAATTGGTGCGAGGCTTTGCCTAGCTCGACGCCAAACGCATTGACGTCGTAGCTGGTTTTAAAGTTAGGCAGCGTTGTGGCGAAAGCACGCGTAGAGCAGAACGCAAGAATGAGTCCTATCCATACTATTTTTTTGAATGATGAACAAGTCATAATGATCCTTTGTTATTTTTTATCGTGAGAGTCACTATAACGAGATAACATCATGTAATTGTTGAGGTTTGCTTAAGACAGTCTGTTCAAACCACGTTTGATGGTCTTTAAACTCAAGTTTTCCTTGTGCGAACCATTCAATAACAAGTGGGTAGGCAAGGTGCTCTTGTTGATGGACTTTTTCTTTAAGGCTTTTTTCGGTATCTTGCGGTGTAATGGGGACTTTCGCTTGCAGAATAACGGGGCCGCTGTCCAGTTCAGGCGTAACAAAATGGATGCTTAACCCGTGTTCGGTATCGCCCGCTTCTAATGCGCGTTGGTGTGTATTCAATCCCGTGTATTTGGGTAAAAGAGAAGGGTGAATATTAATCATTTTACCTAAAAAATGTTGAGTAAACTGAGGGGTTAGTATTCTCATAAAGCCGGCTAAAACAATAAGATCAATTTGACGTTTATCAATCGTTTGTTGCAGCGTTTGATCAAATGATTCGCGACTATCAAATAAAGTGTGATCAATGAACTTGGTTGGAATATGTTCATTTTGCGCACGTATTAATCCATAAGCATTGGCTTTATTGGAGATAACTAAGGCAATTTCATAATCTTGAGGGTGTTGTTTTTGGTGATCAATAATGGCTTGAAGATTGGAACCGCTACCAGAGATTAAAACCGCGATTTGAATGGGTTGTTTCATAGTCATCTTATGAGTGGATAGGGGGGGAGAAAATGCCGTTTAAAACGGCATTTAACCAAGCTTAAGCCTGAACAAGCTTAACGCTAGGCGCTTCATTTTCGGAGGCTTCGATTTGACCAATCACGGAGACGGTTTCGCCAGCGGCGGTTAACAGCTCAGTCGCTTTTTGTTGATCGGCTTGATCGATAACGATGACCAAACCAATTCCACAGTTTAGTGTACGGTGCATCTCTTCATATTCAACGTTACCGGCTTCTTGAATCCAGTCAAATACCGCAGGGCGCTGCCAACTGTTGGTATTAATGTTAGCGGAAGTATGGCTGGGCATAACACGAGGTAGGTTTTCGAGTAATCCACCCCCCGTAATATGAGAAACGGCATGAATATCAACCGACTTCATTAATTCAAGTAATGACTTAACGTAAATTTTAGTCGGCGTCATCAAGGCATCAATTAAGGGCTGGCCGTCAATATCCATCTGCAAATCAGCGTTGCTGACCTCAAGAATTTTACGAATCAACGAGTAACCGTTTGAGTGTGGGCCTGTTGAGGCCAGTCCAAGCATGACATCGCCCGCTTTAACTTTGGTGCCATCAATTAAGTCGGCTTTTTCAACGATACCGACACAAAAGCCAGCTAAGTCGTAGTCACCATTGTGATACATGCCGGGCATTTCAGCGGTTTCGCCACCAATTAATGCACAACCAGATTGCAGACAACCCTCTCCAATACCTTTGACCACATCGGTGGCGATATCAATTTCAAGTTTGCCTGTTGCGTAGTAATCTAAGAAAAACAGGGGTTCAGCACCCTGTACAATTAAATCATTAACACACATGGCCACTAAATCAATGCCTACTTGATCGTGTTTACCGCTGTCAATGGCAAGGCGAAGTTTCGTACCAACGCCGTCCGTACCCGAGACAAGAATAGGATTTTTGTATTTGCTCATATCCAGTTCAAATAACGCGCCAAAGCCACCTAAAGAGGCAGGGACTTCTGGACGAGTTGTGGCTTTTGCAATGGGCTTGATGGCTTCAACAAGGGCATTTCCTGCATCAATATCAACACCGGAATCTTTGTAATTTATGGATTGTTTATTTGTAGTCATAGTCTCTATTCTAAAATTAAACGGGCTTGTCGCCTGTTTTGAGTAAAGCTTAAAACAAGCTTACATTGCCTTAAAAGGTTGTACTGAGGGGGTTAAAAAATATTATGATATTGTAACGAAATTTTGAGAGTAATATATGAGAAGTTTTTGCTTATTAGTGCTATTTTTATGGTTCGGCTTTGTTTCGAGTGTTTATGCTGATGGAGAGCGCGTCCAATCCCGTGATTTATTTATGGTCACCTTGCCCTATGATGGTGAAGCATCGGTTGAGCAAACGCTTGATGATGCGATGGCTTTGTTGTTGGTTCGATTAACAGGACAAAAGTCATTTTTGAATAGCCGCGTGGCACAAGCGTACCTTAAATCCCCTAAATCGTGGTTAAAAACCTATGATATTACCCCTAGATTGGAGGATGGCGTTACGATTGGTAAGAACATTGTCTATAGCTTTGATGAAGCGAAGTTACGTAAAGAATTTCATCAACGATTTGTCCCTATTTGGCCATTAGCCTCTCGTCCTACCACCGTGGTGGAAGGGGCTTTGGTTCAAGGAGGTGATTTAATTCAATTAGATCAAAATGTACTCCAATACCGTTTGGATGCGGATTTTCGTGCTTATCCAAAAAAAATACGGTTGCCGATTTTCTTGCCGGCAACGCAATTAACCCCATTGCTAATGCGTTCGGATTTATCGGCAGACTCTGGAAAAACAAACTCAGTCATTCAAGCGCTCTTGGCCAACTTGAATCAACCCTTTTTGTTGCGCTTTAAGGTGGTCATAAATGGTTCGCAAACAAACCATTTAACATGGGCGTTATACAATAATATGGGAGAGCAAGTGTTAGCAGGCGAGCAGCAAGGCCAAGTTATTTTAGCGTTAATGGATCAAATGTTTGACCAAGTTGCGACTTACTATGTAGAGCGATATAAGTCCTCGCGGCAGTTGGAAGAGGGCGTACTAAAAAAACAACCTATCCTGCTTAATATACATAATATTACTCAATTAGAGGAAGCCATGTTTTTTGAACGCTTGTTAACAGAGCAGCCGAAAATGATTCGCTCCGTCACGCTGGTTTCTATGCAGGCAGGACAGGTTCAGTATAGAATAACCCCTCAAATGAGTTATCAGGCCATTTTAAACTGGATTCAACGTTGGCCACAATCCGTTTTGGTTGACAGCTTTCCTGCAAAGCAAATCATTGAACTTGACGTAAATCCTGAACTTTTTGTAAAACCAAATAAGGAAACCCCCTAGTGTTTGTACAAATGCCGTTAAAAATTGGCTTACGAGATGATGCTTGTTTCGAAACCTTTGTGACAGAAAAAGAGTCATTGGCTGTGGCCTTTAATAGCCTGCAAAGTGCCTTAATGCAGTCCAATGGCAGTGCCTTTTATTTGCACGGCGACAGTGGCGTGGGAAAAACACACCTATTACAAGCCTCTTGCCGTTTTATTACAGAGCAAGGGAAAGCCAGCGTGTATTTACCTTTTGAAGATCACTCGTTGCCGTTGATTCCTGATGTACTTATCGGGTTAGAGCAGATGCCGTTGGTCTGTTTAGACGATATGAACCATATTATTGGACAAGCTAAGTGGGAACACTCGCTCGCTAACTTAATTACTAAATCCAGTGTGCAAGGGCATACTCTTATTTTAGCGGGTCAAACGCCCATCAACGATTGGGACATTGCGACTACGGAGTTAGCCAAAGCCTTAATGATGGTATTGCCCATTGAAATTCAGGCCTTAGCCGAAAAAGAAGAGGTTATTTTGGCCTTACAACGCCACAGTCAGCGATTGGGGTTTGAGTTACCCAATGATGTCGGAA
Source organism: Thiomicrorhabdus sp. (assembly GCA_015488565.1). Classification (GTDB taxonomy): domain Bacteria; phylum Pseudomonadota; class Gammaproteobacteria; order Thiomicrospirales; family Thiomicrospiraceae; genus Thiomicrorhabdus. The sequence goes on along the minus strand of WFNQ01000184.1, from coordinate 2,295 downwards.
ATTATTTAATTAAACAGTTTTCAACCGATTTACAGGAGCTATTAGCTGTTTTAAAGCTGTTGGAACAAGCCACATTAGTTGAAAAAAGACGGTTAACCCTGCCTTTTGTCAAAACCTTTTTAAATCAAACCTAATTAAATTAAACATAATTAAACCTAATGTCTTTGCATTACAGGCCATTAAAAAATACAGGAACTTTTTTATATGAAAACTTCATTTTATCGTACATTTATTTTGACTCTATTGATGGCTTTATTTGCTTGGAGTTCGACCGTTTATAGTGCCGAATTAAAAGAGGACATTAAGTTTATTGATTTAGACGGCAATGAAACAATGTTATCGGACTATAAAGGCAAGTGGGTTATTGTCAATTTATGGGCCACTTGGTGTCCGCCGTGTTTGGTGGAAATCCCCGACTTAATTATGTTTCATGAAGAGCACAAAGATAAAAATGCTATCGTGATTGGCGTGAACTATGAAGATATTGCCATTAGTAAAGTAAAAGCCTTTGCACAAGAGCAGATGATTAATTTTCCTATTGTACGATTTGAAGGAAAAATGGATGGCATTACCAGCCCATTTGGTCGCGTATATGGCTTACCTGCTACCTATATGGTTGCTCCTGACGGTCAAGTGGTTGCTGCTCGAACTGGAATGGTCGATCAAAAAATGCTAGAAGGATTTATGGCGAAATACACCGAAATGAATCCCCCTGCAGAAGCAAAAAATACCACCCAAAAAGGTGAGGAATAAAGGATGCTTTCAACTCGCTTGGCTTATGGTCTTAAATATTGGCGTTTAGCGATTCACTTAGTGTTTAAAACCAAGCACTTTGGGGTGAATAACTTATGGTGGGCAGCACAGCCGTCTGCCATTGGTTGGCATTGGTATCAAATTATTTGGGGTACGGTGACCATTATGCCGATTGTTCGTAACTATCAATCGTTAAAAGTCAGAAGCTGCTTGGGTTGGTTGCCCGAGTCGGAATGCTTGGCACTGGGTTTTAAAACTCGATAAACGAGAATAAAACATACAAGGGGGGGGTAAAAATGATTCAAATGGATTTAGAACAGCGGCAATCGTCACGGTTTTTACGCCCCTTTTTGGTGACAGGCAATGAAGATGAAGGTTTTTCAGACCCTTTTGATGGCTTTGATGTCAATTTAACGGGCTTAAGTTTTTGGGTGGAAGAGGCGGATTATTTTTTACCTGAACAACAGATTAGTCTGAGAATAAAAAATACAGAAACCGACGAGGTGTATTGCTTAGAAAGTGTTGAAGTGGTGCACCAACGTGCCGAAGGTGAACGGTTTTTATGTGGTTGCCACATTGTTCAAGTCACCAGCGCACAGCTGTTATCGCATCACCGTATTGTGATGACCGATGAAAAAACCGCATTAGTCTCGATGGCCGATTCCAAACTATCCGAATTTGATTTTATCGAAGACGGCTCCTCCCTCTCCACCGATCAAGCCGACTTTCAAGAAGCCAGTATGGCGCTTAATTTAGCGGTATCACAACTGAAATCCAGTCGAAATTGGGGGCATGTTTTACTGCAAGACATTCAAGACAGCATTGATTCGGCGCAAGGAACTCAGGTTGATGTCGAAGCGCTTAAGCAAGTGTTAAGCCGTTTTTCTGACTATTACGACCACATGAGTGACACCACCATTGCACTTGGTATGTTGGCGAAATTATTAGCACACACACCCGACCAGCCCGAAGATAAATCGGCATGGAAAACCTTGATCTCCGATTTTGAAACCCGTTTTTTAACCGAACAACAGCAAATCGCTTACGATTTTATGCACCAAGGCATGAATGCAGATGAAGCACTAAAAATGGCCGAAGAGTATGTTAATCGTTTATAACCTGTTTTTATAACCCATTTACTAACGAATGTTATTTCGGCTCAATTTTAGTCGATGAGTCACTCTTTTGCGCTCACGGCATTTTGGTTATTATCGCCCTATTTTCAATGGCGTTTAAGTTGGAAATGAGAGTATAAAATCGAAAGATAAAGCCTATATTAAAACGGCGAGTTCACCACAATAAAGTTCTATATTAATCCCTCTTAACGCATCTACGTTCACTTCGCCCATTTGATAAGTTTTGGTTACATTGCTCAGCTGAAAGACAGGGGGGGGGGTAATTTTTTGTGTGGATAGATTCATATTAAATACCTTTAGGTAATCTATGAAAGAGGGGTTGAAATTTTAATTAGAAGGGGGGTGTTATAGCGAGCTTTCTTAGGTTAGTATAAACGTTTAATTTTGGATTGACATTAAATTAGAA
>WFNQ01000183.1 GCA_015488565.1 Thiomicrorhabdus sp. | reverse complement strand
TTTTAATGGACCTCTCTCTCAATCTAAGAGCCATTGTCTCCCAACGTCTTATTCCTAAAATAGGCGGGGGACTTATTGCCGCTGTGGAAGTATTAATCAACACCCCCAGAATCAGCGAGCTTATTCTAAAAGGGAAGGTCAGTGAAATTAAACAGTTAATGCAAAACTCACAAGCCCTAGGTATGCAAACCTTTGATCAATCGCTCTTTAAGTTATACGAAGACGAAATCATCACCTACGAAGATGCCTTACGCGGTGCAGACTCCGCCAATGATTTACGCTTAAACATTAAGCTCAACAGTAAGCGCCCTATTCCCAGTGAAACGGCCACTGGTGTCATTGCTGAAGAGACCCAATTTCAACTCAAAACAGATCCTGACGACTCTAAAAATTAATGACCATCACCATGCGAAAAAAAATAAACCCATTTAAAACGTTATTATTACTTACCTTACTGCTTACGGGATCGCAATACGCGTTTGCCAACAATAGCGACCATCAGAAAGACACCAGTACGCCCTCTTCTGAGATTAAAGCCTTTTGCAAAGCCCTTTCTAACAAGTTGGGCACGGTAAAGTACCAAGGATGCTTAAATCTTGAGTTACAAGCCGCAACCTCTCAAAGTATTGAAGGGCGTCCACTGACTTATCGAGAGTACATTCCCGAAACGATTGCATCGGTTCCCAAACGCCCCAAAGGACGAATTCTCTTTTTAAGTGGGATTCATGGCGATGAATACTCCAGCATTAGCATTACCTACCTCTGGATGCTTGCCATGCAAAAACACCCTGAAAGCACCGGACAGCACTGGTTATTTTTACCGCTGGCCAACCCAGACGGCCTCCTTGGTCAAAAACCGTCCACCCGAATGAATGCACGAGGCGTAGATCTCAATCGTAATTTCCCCTCACCCGACTGGGATCAGCTTGCACTGCCTTATTGGAAACATTTCTATCGCAAAAATAAACGCCGTTACCCTGGACCCGCCCCCGCATCTGAACCCGAAACCCAGTGGTTGGTCGAAACTATTAAACGCTTTAAACCCGATGCGATTATCTCGGTACACGCGCCCTACGGTTTAATTGATTACGATGGGCCTGAACATGCCACTCCCAATAACATTGGAAGCTTAAAGCATAAAGAGCTTGGAACCTATCCAGGGTCACTGGGACGCTATGCTGGGGAGTATTTAAACATTCCAGTATTAACCTTAGAGTTGCATGCGGCAGGCACCATGCCAAACGAGAAAGAGATTTACACCATCTGGCAAGATATCGAAAAATGGGCAGAGCTTAAGTTAAAGCGCAAAGAAACAGACTTTTAAAGGCATTTATACGAAAAAAACAAGGGTCACCTCACTTTGCTCTTCATTGCCAAAGTGTCGCTTAGTTGTTACAATAAATTCCAATGAGCTATCAAATAAAAACAACGGCTATTTTTACAAAATGGCTTAATAAATTAAAAGACAAGCCTACGTTATTCCGACTTCAAGCAAGATTATCTCGGCTCGAAAAAGGGAACTTTGGCGATTGCAAAGTAATTGTGGCAGATTTATTTGAGCTTCGACTATTTTTTTCAGGCGGTATTCGAATTTACTATACGCTTCAAAATGGGCAGGTAGTTTTATTATTATGCGGAGGCAATAAGTCTTCTCAACAAACAGATATTGCCAAAGCTAAAGCATTATTACAGGAGATGAAACAATGAAAACTCAAATTGATCTTCAACCTTTTACATTTGCACAAGGCGTAGAATCCACCGAAGACATGGCACTGTACTTATCTATTTTTTTAGAAGAAAATGACTTTGAAGGACTCATTACCGGTTTACGCCATATTATTAAGGTAAAAGGTATTAGCCAAACAGCCCGTTTATCAGGATTAAGCCGTCAACACCTCTACCGAATTATTGATGGAAATAGCCAACCAAAACTGGAAACGATTGCAAAACTCTTCCATGCATTAGGCTTGTCATTAAGTGTAAAACCTGCGGCTTAATACTCTAATATCTTAAGCCTTCTCGCAAACAAATATTCCTATGCTTTTGTATCGAAATTGTTATCCGATTGAGACTCCATAACCATTTTCCAATCGCCATTCTCGCCTCGCTGCCAATATTGATGTACCCATTGCGTGTCTGTATCCGTTGGAAAGGTCACATATAAAAGGCCTTTCTCTTTAGGGTAACGGTAAACGCTCACCTTATCCCAATTCACATTAACATAATGGCTATTTAACCAGTTTTTAACTTCTAACAGTACCAAATCGTTAGAGGACTGATTCGTAGAATCATTCGCATCCGTAAGCTCATCCAAACTGTCCACAATCAAAAAGGGCGTTTCAAACGGCAAACGATACATGGCTAATAATTTTTCCATCGCTTTATTATTTAACACCACACAGCCTCTGCTGGCGTTAGGGTCTCTAATATAGGTATCTCTGGGGGTTCCATGCAGCCAAATACCACTGCCTGTTCGGCCTTTTTTTAAATCCCAGTCGTTTGGGTAATTTATGGGTAAAGCACCCACTCCGTATAGCTCTGAGACGTCTGAATCTGGCAGTCGCTCAACAACATGATAAACACCTAGCGGCGTCCCACGATCGCCCTCTCTTTGCTTTCCTGCACCCGCACGCCCCATGGAAATATAATAATTGGTGACCTGATGCATGTTCCCCTGTTCATCTCGTTCATAAATATACAAACGATTTTCTGATAAATCCACGAGAATAATATTAGGCTGTTCCCCCATCTTAAGCACATAACGCTCAAACGCACGGTTATTCGGAAACTCCGACTGTGAAAACTGCCAACGCACCAGTGCTTCATTTTGTAAACGCCCTACGGTTCTTGGGTTTTTTTTGTGAATATTCTCCAATAACGTATGTTGTCCTGATTTAAGCGCCAATAAATCGGCTCTCAACAACTGCACCAGCTTATAATTTGGGTAACGTTCATTCAGGTCATTAAATTCCTCAAGTGCTCGATCAACCGACAGATTTTGAATGGACTTTAATCCTGAAAGTAATTGCTTTTCTGCCAACAAAACGTCATCGGCCACACTTGAAAAAGACAATATTCCACCTAAAACAAGTGTTAATAAGAGGGGGGGGAAATTTTTCTTAACCTTTATCACTGGCCACCACCTCTTGCACAATTTTCCATTGCTTACCATCTAACTGCCACAAAACCACTTTGTACACACTATCTTTGAAACTATTCGATTCATATTTTTGCAAAAAACGTGCTCGAACTAAATTTTTATCCAGTTGAACGATCTGCACATCATCAAACTCTATTTTAATGTACTTAGGACGCTTTAAACTACGATGCCGGCTCTCTTCCCAAACGGAATAACTCAGGCCGTCTTTGGGGACAAACTCTTTACGGTGATAAAAGTTTAAATAGGACTGAATGTCTTGATTAGCCCAAGCCGCACGCCACTGTTCTAGTCGCTCTTTTACCGATAAAATTTCTTGTGTTTCTGGTTGGTATAAAAAGGCCTCTTCAGGTGAAAATTCGGGTAATTTAATGGAGACATACTCGGTTGGCAGCGCTGCATTTTTTACATCAAAATAGAGTAATTCCCCAGAAGGAGGGTTGACAGAGGTTTGACTGAATAATGTTTTATAGGCCTTTTGAGCTTCATAGGCATACAGTTGGTTTAAGTTTGATAAGGTGGTTGCGACCTGAATATCGGCTTTTAGAGCGGTATCCAGTAGTTTTTCGGCTTGCTTATACGCTTGTTGTTTAATTAATAAAACAGCCAAGTTATTTTGCAACGCTCTCGACAGCTCTGGCACTTCAATGGTCTCTTGACTAAGCGCTTTCCAGATGGTGCTGGCTTTCTCTAGCTCACCTTGTTGAACCGCATCCCAGCCCAGTTGAAACTGCTCAGCTTGCTTGACCAATGTCGCCAGTTTGTCATCGGCCACCGCGTGTCCAGAAGCAACAACCGTTAAAAGAGCCAATATCACACCCTGTGTGATAACTGATAGCTGTTTAAAAAACATTGATGTTTTATATGTTAACGTGCGCTGTTTTAAACCTTGTTTTACCATAACCAATTTGTCTCTCCCCCAAACCCGATTAAAATGCCATAAATTTTCATGCATTTTAACGCAAATCACCAATCCCGACCATCCTACTTTTCAGATGTTTTACTTCGTCTCTTAATTGCGCCGCTTGTTCAAAATCCAAGGCTTTCGCCGCTTTGTACATCTCTTTCTCTAGTTTCTTTAGTTTTGAAAGCATCTCTGAAGGAGAGAGGGGTTTTGCCTCAACCACATAATCGGAAGTTGTTTCTGCCACTTTTCGATTTTTACCCCCCCTTACAGGCTTTGTTGAATAAGGTGAATCGTCTAAAATATCGGTTACTTTTTTATTCAACCCTTGTGGTGTAATGCCTTTTTGCTCGTTGTACTCTATCTGCTTAATGCGGCGGCGCTTGGTTTCATCCATTGCTTTTTTCATGGATTTGGTTATTTTATCGGCATACAAAATCGCATGTCCCTCTACATTTCGAGCCGCCCGTCCAATGGTTTGAATCAACGCTCGTTCAGAACGCAAAAAACCCTCTTTATCGGCATCTAAAATCGCCACCAATGCCACCTCGGGAATATCCAGCCCTTCACGCAATAAGTTAATGCCGATTAACACGTCAAACTCACCCAGACGTAAATCACGAATAATCTCAATACGCTCAACCGTATCAATATCCGAATGCAAATAGCGCACTCGAACCTGATGGTCTTCAAAATAATCGGTTAAATTTTCAGCCATACGTTTGGTTAATGTGGTGACTAAAATCCGTTGCTCTTTTTCGGCTCGCCATTTGATTTCGCCTAACAAATCGTCCACTTGAGTCAATGCTGGACGCACTTCAATCAGGGGGTCCAACAGTCCCGTGGGTCGAACCACTTGCTCGACCATCTCAGAACAGTGTTCGGCCTCATATTTTGCGGGCGTGGCGGATACAAAAATAGCTTGAGGCATTTTTTTCTCAAACTCATCAAATCGCATCGGACGATTATCCAGTGCCGAAGGCAGTCTAAAACCATAATTCACTAAATTCTCTTTACGAGAACGATCTCCTTTATACATGCCTCCAATTTGAGGAATGGTGACGTGACTTTCATCAATCACTAATAATGAATTTTTAGGAAAATAATCCATTAACGTGGGCGGGGCATTACCCGCTTCTCGACCGGATAAGTAACGCGAGTAATTTTCAATGCCTTGGCAGTACCCCAGCTCCACCATCATCTCAATATCCAAACGGGTACGCTCTTCCAGTCGTTGCGCCTCCACCAGCTTGCTCATAGAACGCAGCTGCTCCAATCGCTCTTTCAGCTCCACTTTTACCTTTTCGACCATCTCTAGCACACGCTCTCTGGGCGTCACGTAGTGCGACTTAGGATATACCGTTGCACGAGTAGGACGATTAAGCACTTCACCCGTTAAGGGATCAAACCAAGCGATGCTTTCCACTTCGTCATCAAACAACTCAATCCGTAACGCATACTCTTCCGCTTCTGCTGGAAAAATATCAATCACGTCGCCCCGAACACGAAA
>WFNQ01000182.1 GCA_015488565.1 Thiomicrorhabdus sp. | reverse complement strand
TTTTCAACAACCATGAGCCTAGCGTATTCGAGTCTTTGGTCTGCTGTAAAAGTTTGGCGGGGTTTTCTTGTTTTATTGGTCACGTTATATCCTATTAATTTTTAAGGTTATTATAGGCTATAGATCCCTACAGGTTTATTAGACCACTACACCCAGCCTCCTCCTTGTCAGGGGGAGGAGTGAATGTATAAGCATTATCAGACAGGCTCCTAGGGCAAAATTTCTTTAATTTCTTGCAGTAACTTATTCAGTGCGCCACTATTTTGACAGAAGCTGTCATGTGCCTTTAGGCCAAGTTGTCGGCGCCTTTCAGGTGATTGGGCGAGTTGGATGAGTTGCTCACCTAATGCATGAGTTGTTGGCGTGATGGTGAGCGCACCATGTTTTGAAAAGGCATCAAATAAGGCTTGCAGATTACTGTAAAACGGACCGGATAAAACGGGCTTTTTAAGAGCCGCAGGTTCTAAAATATTATGCCCTCCAAAAGGGACTAAGCTGCCACCAATAAAGGCCGCATCACAACTGGCAAACCAGAGCATCAGTTCGCCAATGCTGTCGGCAAGGTACACTTGTGTGCTGGCTGTAATGGCTTGGTTTTGGCTGCGCCGCGCAAAGGTCAGTCCCGAGTCGGCTATTTGTTGTGCCACTTCATCAAAACGATCGGCATGGCGTGGTACAAGAATCAGCAGGGGGGGGGGGGATTTTTGGCTTGTGAGGCGATTAGCTGTTGGTGTGCTTCTAGTATAAGTTGTTCTTCGGATGGTTGATGTTTTTCTGGGTGTGCATGGGTGCTGGCCGCCACCCAAATAAAGCGATTATTTAAGGATTGCTGGTTTTTCCAATCCGTGGCTTGTTGTTCTAACGTTGGTGAGAGGTCTAAATCAAATTTTAAATTGCCTAGTGTTTTGATTTTATCGGCGTGTACCCCGAGTTGTTGAAAGCGTTCTGCATCCACGGGAAACTGTGTGGCAATGAATTGGGTTTGATTGAGGGCATGTTTAATTATTTCCCCCCCCCATTTTTGATAGGCTAAAAAAGATTTTTTCTTCAATCGTGCGTTAATTAATAAGATGGGAATGTTGCGCTCAAAGCAGGCTTGATATAAGTTTGGCCAAATTTCCGTTTCAACCATAATCACCAGTTTGGGTTGTATTTGATTGAGAAAGCGATTAACCGCAAATGGGTAGTCGTAAGGAATCATCTGGTGTTGAATTTTTACCGGTGCAAACTGTAATGCTTGCAAAGCGCCTTGGGTTGAACCGCTGGTAACCGTGAGAGGGGTGTTAGGGTAGCGCTCTTTGAGCCGAGAGAGCAGTGGAAAAATAGAGCGTGTTTCACCTACCGATACGGCATGAACCCAAATGCCTCCTGTTTGCAAAGGGAGCGGGTTAAAGCCAAATCGAGCTCGAAAACAGTTGGGAATGTCGGGCTGTTTTTTACAACGCTTCCAGCCGTGGTACGCAATCAAAGGGAGCGCAAGGGTGGTGAGTAAGCGATAGGTAAACAGGTTCATTTATAGGGATTACCCGTTTAAGTCGTATATTTGGATGATACCCACAATTTTATTTCCTACTCCAGAGCACCCTCTCTTGAGCAAGCTCAATTCACCTTGCCCCCCCCCCTCTTCTTCTACGAGAAGGGTTGCAATTTTATGGGTATTCATCAACTCTTCGGCTTCGGTTAAGCGAGCTTCACCTGAGATGGTTTTGGGGTTGTGTCCCATAATGTCTTTTGCGGTGAGTGCCATAAAGTGAGCGCCATCGCTTTCCATGTGGCGACGTAAATCGCCGTCGGTAATAATGCCTTTGCCTTGATCGACAATGCATAGTCCTAAGCGCCCTTCATTCATGGCATGAATGACCTCTTTCATGGGAGCGTCGCTTGAAATAAAGGGTAAGTTTTTGTGTTTCATCTCATGTTTAACACGGGTCAACAGTTTACGGCCTAAGCTGCCTCCTGGGTGAAATCGTGCAAAGTCATGCGGTTGAAAGCTACGAGCTTCCATTAGCGCAACGGCCAGTGCATCGCCCATCACCAGTGTGGCGGTGGTTGAAGAGGTGGGGGCTAGTTGATGCGGACAAGCCTCTTTGGGGACGGCAATATTTAGGTGAAAATTAGCATTCTGTGCCAAAGTGGATTTTGGATTATTGGTCATGGCTATCACCACATTTCCGTTGTCTTTAAGGAACGGCATTAGGCGAATCACCTCTTCGGTTTCTCCCGAATTCGACAGCGCTAAAAAAATATCGTCAGGAGAGACCATGCCCAAGTCACCATGAAAGGCTTCGCCTGGGTGCATAAAAAAACAGGGCGTGCCCGTGCTGGCAAAGGTCGCCATAATTTTGGTGCCAATAAGTCCCGATTTTCCCATGCCGCAAATGACTACGCGGCCTTTGGTGTTGAGGATGGCTTGAACGCTGTGATTAAAGTCTTCGTTCAGTTGAGATGCGAGGTTTGCAATGGCCTCTGCCTCAATTTTAAATACCTGTTTGGCGGTGGTTTGGTAGTCTGTAATGGGGGTGGATGACATGATGACCCTCCTTAAAATGAGTAAGCAATGTGCAGGCTGTGAAAATCGGTTCCAGGGTTGGGCATTTCAATGCCTGCATTGGAAATATGTAGGTAACGGTAGCCTATTTCAAGTTGTTTGTGCTTTATGCCAAACCCAAGAATACTGCCAAATTGGAACTGGGTGGACTTGTATTCATTTTCAATCACAATATTATTCAGCAAATAAGGCCCCCCGCCCATCTCAATAAAAGGAGTTAAGGTTTTATTTTTGAGTTGATAGTGAAAAACGGGCGTAATGCCTAAAATGTAACCTGAACGATTTTGAGGGTTGTTTAGCGTTGACCACCACTTTTGCAAACTGGCTTCTAATCGTCCCACCACTTCCCATGAGTGGCTTTCATAAACGTTTTCGTTCCAATCGGCTCCCAGGCTGATACGCAGTTGTTCTGTTGTGCGGTCGGCGCCAATGTCTGTGCTAAAGGTTAAGGCATCGGTATTAAGGTTGAGGTCTGCTGTACAAGGGGCTTTTCCTTGGTAACACGCCAGCCCGAGTGAGCCAAGTGCGCCTAAAATAGCAAAAGGCATAAGGTCATTGTTCTCTTGTTTGGCTTGAGCAGGGGGGGGTAAAAATAGACTGAAAACAATCGCAATAACGGCAATGTTGAAAAAGCGGGCTTTTGAAGCGACCATCTGCTGTAATCCTGATAAAATAGTGCGATTATTTTAGTCTAAATGAACCTCTTTGTGGGAACAGAATTGGTATGAACCCTTATGCATGATTTTTCTAAGTCAAAAATTTTAGTGGTAGGCGATGTCATGCTTGACCAGTATTGGACCGGTCGGGCAGGGCGTATTTCGCCTGAAGCACCTGTTCCGGTGGTAAAGGTGGCGGATAAAAAACTGCGTGCGGGGGGTGCGGCGAATGTGGCGCTTAATATTGCTGCCTTGGGCGCGACCGCACACCTGATTGGCGTGGTTGGCAAAACAGCGAATGGGGCAGTGGATGAACACGGCCAACAGCTTGAAGCCATTGTGACCGAGGCCGGTGTTGAATGCAGTTGGGTGTTATCGGACAGTGGTACGATTTGCAAACTTAGGGTATTAAGCCATCATCAGCAGTTGATTCGTATGGACTTTGAACAGTCCGTGCCAGACGCACCGGCGTTGTCTTTGGTTGAACTGGTGGCAGATAACGTGGCGGACTACGACGTCTTGGTTCTGTCGGATTACGCCA
>WFNQ01000181.1 GCA_015488565.1 Thiomicrorhabdus sp. | reverse complement strand
TGGACTTTACACAATATTACAGATTCTAAGCCTCAGTCTATTTGAGAAAACCCCATTAAATCAACTGCTTACAAATATAGAAAACAAATTCGAGAATGACGACAATCCTAAGCAATTGAATTTATTAGGTTTAACGTTGGGACACTAGTGAGTAGAAATATTTAAACTTCCAACCAAAATGTAACAGGGCCATCATTGGTTAGCGTGATTTGCATGTCGGCACCAAATTTTCCAGTTTGAATAAGGGGGTATTCTGTCTGAATTTGATGAGTGAATTGCGTAAATAATTGTTGGGCTATTTTGGGGGAGGCGGCAGAGGAGAAGCTGGGGCGTAACCCCTTTTGAGTATTGGCGGCTAAGGTAAATTGTGGGATGAGCAGTAGACTCCCTTGTACCTGTTGAATATTGAGATTCATTTTATCTTGTGGATCCGCAAAGACTCGGTAGTGCAACAGTTTATGTATCATTTTTGAGATTTCATCGAAGGAATCATCGGGTTGGAAAGCGGTTAAAACGACTAAGCCCGTATTGATATGACCAATGATTTTTTGTTGTACGCTTACGCTTCCATGACTAACGCGTTGAATTAAACAGATCATCTGCAGTGTTGTTGTGTTGCAAATTGATCGGTTGCGATGACAAGTGCCTGTGCAATCTCAAGCTCCATTGCAGAGTGACCGGCATGGTTACAAATGGTTAATTGTGCTTTGGGTAATTTATCATGCAGTTCAATTGCCTGATTAATTGGGCAAATCATATCGTAACGTCCTTGAATAATATGAGTGGGTAAGTGAGCAATGGCATCTGCATTGCTTAAAATTTGATTGTATTCAATAAAAGCATAGTGATGGAAATAGTGACACTCTATGCGCGCTAGTGCCAGTGCATGAAAAGGGTCACTAAACTGGTCAACGGTATTGGGGTCGGTTTGTAGGTGGGATGTTCTTCCCTCCCAGACAGACCATGACTCGGCTGCGCGCATACGTGCAATTTCATCGTTATTGGTGAGTCGTTTGTAGTATGCATTGACGATATTGTGATGCTCTTCTGGTGGAATCGGTGCAATAAAATCTTCCCAATATTCAGGAAAAAAGCGATTGGCACCCGATTGATAAAACCAGTGAATATCTTCTTCTCGGCAGAGAAAGATACCTCTTAAAATAAGGCCAAATACCCGTTCAGGATAGGTTTGGGCATAGAGTAATGAGAGCGTTGATCCCCAAGAGCCTCCAAATAATAGCCATTTATCGATGTGTAGATGGCGACGTATTTTTTCCATGTCTTCAATAAGGTGTGCGGTGGTGTTATTGGTGAGACAGCCATGGGGTTTGGATTGACCACAGCCTCTTTGGTCAAAAAGAATGATTCGGTATTGATTTGGATTGAAAAATTGCCGATGAATGGCACTGTAACTGGCTCCAGGGCCACCATGAATAAAAATAACTGGAATACCTTTAGGGTTGCCACACTCTTCAATATGCAGCACATGGGTATTATCAACCTGTAAGCTGTGTTGCACGAAAGGCTTAATGGGAGGATAAAGAATGTTAGTGAGTGACATCTGCTTTTCCAATAATTATTTCCATATAGTGTAACTGAAAAATTCTTTTAGAGAAAAGGCTAGAGGCATAAAAAAACCAGCTTCCGCTGGTTTTTTATGGTGCAAGAAACGAGATCGTGGCTATTTTTTACTACGAGAAGCTTGCTTGCGTCCATTTTCAGTCAATACTTTTTTACGAATACGGATGCTTTCTGGCGTGACTTCAACCAGCTCATCGTCATCAATGAATTCAAGCGCTTGTTCAAGAGAAAAACGAATAGGCGGTGTTAAGGTTAAGGCCTCATCCGTTCCAGAAGCACGCATATTGGTTAACTGTTTCCCTTTTAATGGGTTCACGGTTAAGTCATTTTGACGACTATGCAGTCCAATAATCATTCCTTCGTACACTTCATCGCCGTGCCCGATGTATAAGCGGCCACGGTCTTGAAGGCCAAACAGACCAAAGGCTAACGCTTTTCCTTGACCAATGGAAATCAGTACACCATTAGTGCGGTCGCCTAACGTTCCTGAAAATTTAGTACCATAATGTGAAAAGCTAGAGAAAATTAAGCCATTTCCTTGTGTTGCGGTCATGAATTCTGTACGGAAGCCGATTAGACCACGTGAAGGGATGATGAAATCGATACGCACACGACCGTGTCCATCTGGCACCATGTCTTGCATTTCAGCTTTACGCTCACCGAGTTTTTCCATGATGGTACCTTGAGAGTCCTCAGGAACATCAACGGTTAGGTTTTCATAAGGCTCTTGCATTTCTCCATCAATTTCACGGAAGATGACTTCTGGGCGAGAGATGCCCATTTCAAATCCTTCACGACGCATGGTTTCAATTAATACGGATAAATGAAGTTCACCACGACCTGAAACACGGAATTTATTGGCATCTTCGGTCTCTTCTACTCGTAATGCAACATTGGTTAGAAGTTCTTTGTCCAAGCGTTCACGAATTTGGCGAGAGGTTAATAATTTACCTTCTTTTCCAACGAAAGGAGAGTTATTCACTTGGAATGTCATGCTCACGGTTGGTTCATCAATCGTTAGGGCTGGTAGTGGCTCTGGATGGTTAGGATCGCAAATGGTTTCTGAAATATTTAGCGGGTCAAAACCAGAGAAGGCAATAATGTCACCAGCATGTGCTTCATCAATGTTAATACGATCCAGTCCATGATAACCAAAGATTTCAGCAAATTTACCATTGCGAGTATTGCCTTCGTTATCAACAATTTTAACGGGCATGCCCACTTGTACAGAACCACGTTTAATACGTCCTGTGCCAATAACGCCTTTATAAGTATCGTAATCTAAAGAGATGCATTGCAGTTGGAATGGACCTCCTAAGTCAACATCAGGGGGGGAAACTTTATCAACGATGGTCTGGAATACTGGCTCCATATCGCCTTCGGTAACGGTTTCATCATAGCCTGAAAAGCCATTGAGTCCTGAAGCGTAAAGAACATCAAAATCCATTTGCTCATCCGTTGCGCCTAAACGATCAAACAGATCAAAGGTTTGATCTAGTACCCAGTCAGGACGCGCACCAGGGCGGTCAATTTTGTTGATAACAACAATGGGCTTTAACCCTTGTGCTAAAGCTTTTTCGGTGACAAAACGGGTTTGTGGCATCGGGCCTTCAACCGAATCAACCAATAATAAAACCGAATCAACCATGGATAAAATACGTTCAACTTCACCACCAAAGTCGGCATGGCCAGGGGTGTCAACAATATTGATACGGTAATCATTCCATTTTACGGCTGTATTTTTAGACAAGATGGTGATACCGCGTTCTTTTTCAAGATCGTTAGAGTCCATCATTCTTTCGCCCATATCCTTACGCGTATCTAGCGTCCCAGATTGTTTTAAAAGTTGGTCTACCAAGGTGGTTTTACCGTGGTCAACGTGGGCAATAATTGCGATATTGCGAATATGTTGCGTTGTCATGAATGAGGCTCTCTAAAATTGACGAATTGTACCGAAGTGTCACCATCTGTTGAATTACTTATTGAAAGCAAGTTAGGAAGAGGGTTTAGGCTAAGGAATTGAAAAAGAAGGTATTATAATGGAAAAGATAAGAATTGATAGTTTAATCTTGTTGTTATAGGGGGGAGAAAATTTTAAAAATCAAATTAATTTCCCCCCCCCCCCTTAATTTTATAGTGAGTTTTAGAACTAAGTCGCAAAATCTTCAGGGTCATAGCCTAAATTAGGTGCCAGCCATTTTTCGGCTTTTTCAATACTCCAATTTTTGCGCTCAGCATAATCTTCAGCTTGGTCACGCCCGATAGAGCCCACACCAAAATAGCGAGCATTTGGGTGAGCAAAGTAGGTGCCTGAAACAGCGGCGGTAGGGGTCATGGCAAAGCTTTCGGTAATTTTTAGGCCTATCGCTTCATCAGGCTTCATTAGAGACCAAAGCGTACCTTTTTCAGTGTGATCTGGGCAAGCGGGGTAGCCAGCTGCTGGGCGAATGCCTTGGTAGCGCTCTTTAATGAGTTCTTCATTACTGAGCTGTTCATCTTGTGCATAGCCCCACTCTTTGGTTCGAACTATTTCATGTAGTGTTTCGGCAAATGCTTCGGCAAAGCGGTCAGCGAGTGCTTTAAGCATAATGGCATCGTAATCATTAAGCTCTTTTTCAAATTGTTCAACGTGTTCATCTATGCCGATACCAGCGGTAACAGCAAAAAAACCAATGTAGTCTTGAATGCCGCTTGCCACGCCTTTAATCTCTTTTGGTGCAATAAAGTCAGAGAGGCAATTATTTGCCCCCCCTCGTTTTTTCTCAGCCTGTTGGCGTAAGTGATGAAAGCGGTACAGTACTTCTGTGCGAGAATCATCTGTATAGATTTCAATATCATCCTCTACACGGTTGGCAGGGTAAAAACCATAAATAGCTTTGGCTGTTAACCATTTTTCATCGATGATTTTTTTAAGCATAATTTGTGCATCGGCAAAGACCTTTTTGGCTTCTTCACCAACGACTTTGTCATCAAGGATACGAGGATAGAGGCCATGCAACTCCCATGATTGAAAAAAAGGAGACCAGTCAAATCGCTCAAGCAAGGTTTGCAGTGAAAAGTTTTCAATGATTTTTGTGCCTAAAAAAGTGGGTTTGACGGGAGTGAAATCTGCCCACTCTTCCTCTTGAATGGAAGGGTTTTCCCGTGCTTTAGAGAGTGGGATTCGTTTGACTTGCTTGGCGCGTGCTTTACGTTCTTCTCGTACGGTTTGATATTCTGTTTTAATTTTAGCCGCAAAATCGGCTTTAAGTTCATTTGAAATAAGGCTTTGTGTTACGCCAACAGCACGGGAAGCGTCTTTAACATACACCACCGGGTGATCGTATTGAGGTTCAATTTTAACGGCCGTATGGGCTTTAGAGGTCGTAGCGCCTCCAATTAAGAGCGGGAGGTTCATTCCACGCTCTTTCATTAGTTTGGCGACGTTTACCATCTCTTCTAAAGAAGGGGTAATGAGGCCTGATAGCCCAATGACATTTGCTCCTTCTTTTATGGCGGTGTCCAGTATTTTCTCTGCGGGCACCATCACGCCTAAATCAATGACGTCAAAGTTATTACACTGCAAAACCACGCCAACAATATTTTTACCGATATCGTGTACATCGCCTTTAACTGTCGCCATGATGATTTTTCCACGAGCTTGTCCAGAGTCTTTTTCGGCAGCGAGAAAGGGGTCAAGGTAGGCAACAGCACGTTTCATGACGCGTGCTGATTTAACCACTTGGGGAAGAAACATTTTACCGGCACCAAACAGGTCTCCAACGACATTCATTCCATCCATTAAAGGGCCTTCGATGACATGAATGGGCGCGCCCAGTTTTTGGCGTGCTTCTTCCGTATCCTCTTCAATAAAATCGGTGATGCCTCGAACCAGTGCATGTTCAATGCGTTTTTCAATTGAGGCTTCTCGCCAAGAAAGGTCGGCCTCTTTGCTAACAGCAGTGCCGTCTCCTCTAAATTCAGCGGCCACATCAAGTAAGCGTTCACCCGCTTCGGAATCAGTATTGTGAATGACATCCTCTACGGCTTTACGGAGTTTTTCTGGCAAGTCATCGTAAATCGCCATTTGGCCTGCATTGACGATTCCCATGTCCATGCCTTCTTTGATCGCATAGTACAGAAAGACGGAATGAATTGCCTCGCGCACGGGGTTGTTACCACGAAAAGAGAAGGAGACATTGGAAACGCCACCCGAAATTTTGGCATAAGGAAGATTGGCTTTGATCCAAGTGACGGCGTTAATAAAGTCCATGCCATAGTTGTTATGCTCTTCGATTCCTGTTGCCACGGCAAAGATATTGGGGTCAAAAATAATGTCTTGTGGCAGAAAGTTAACCTTTTGTGTCAAGACATCATAAGAGCGTTTACATATTTCAATTTTACGCTCAAAGGTATCGGCCTGACCGTCCTCATCAAATGCCATGACAATGGCAGCGGCACCGTATTTTTTGACCAGTTTGGCATGGTGAATAAAGGCTTCTTCCCCCTCCTTAAGCGAGATAGAATTGACCACCCCCTTGCCTTGAATGCACTTTAACCCTGCCTCAACGGCTTCCCATTTTGAAGAATCAATCATAATCGGCACGCGAGACGCTTCGGGTTCGGAGGCCAGCAGGTTTAAGAATTTATGCATACAGGCTTTGGCATCTAACATGCCTTCATCCATATTGACATCAATAATTTGGGCGCCATCGTTCACTTGTTTTATGGCAATATCGATGGCTTCTTCGTAGTTGTCTTCAATGATGAGCCGTTTAAATTTGGCCGAGCCGGTTACATTGTTGCGCTCACCGACATTGACAAATAGAGAGTCATCATCAATATTTAATGGTTCTAGTCCAGAGAGTCGACAAGCGGGATGAATATCGGGGCGTTGACGAGGAGGAAACTTTTGAGCGGCTTCTGCCATGGCTTGAACATGGTTTGGTGTGGTGCCGCAACAGCCACCGATAATGTTAATCCAGCCTTTTTGTGCCCAAACAGCAATCTCTTCGGCCATCTCTTCTGGGGTTTCGTCATACTCACCAAACTCGTTCGGCAACCCCGCGTTGGGATGAATGGAAACATAGGTTTCGCACACACGACTGATCTCTTCCACGTATTGGCGCAATTCTTGAGGGCCTAATGCGCAGTTGAGCCCAACCGAAAGTGGTTCGGCATGGGCAATGGCGTTGTAAAAGGCTTCGGTCGTTTGGCCGGATAACGTTCGTCCTGAGGCATCGGTGATGGTGCCAGAAAGCATGATTGGTACTTCATAGCCAAGCTCTTCCTCCACCTCTTTGACGGCAAAAATAGCGGCTTTTGCATTTAACGTATCAAATACCGTTTCAATCATAATGGTATCGGCTCCCCCCTCTAATAAGGCGGTAGTGGCTTGTTTAAATGCGGTAACTAATTCATCAAAGCTGGTGTTTCTGTAACCCGGGTCGTTGACATCGGGAGAGATGGAAGCCGTTCGGTTGGTTGGCCCAATCACGCCTGCGACAAAGCGAGGCTTGCCATCTTCTGCTTCGGCAATATCACAGGCTTCTCGTGCAACTTTAGCCGCTTGGATATTGATTTCGGTTACATACTCTTCCATGTCGTAATCGGCTTGTGCAATGGTCGTGGCATTGAAGGAGTTGGTTTCTAAAATATCAACGCCTTGACGCAAAAAGGCTAAATGAATGTCTCGAATGACATCGGGTTTAGTTATCACAAGGATGTCATTATTGCCTTTGATGTCCATGTGGTAATTGGCAAAGCGCTCTCCACGAAAGTCCTCTTCGCTTAAGTTTTGGTCTTGAACCATCGTTCCCATGGCGCCATCTAGGGCAACAATTCGTTCATTGAGTAGGGTCTTGAGAGCCGTTAAGCGCTGAGTGCGTTGAGTCATTTGCCTGTCTATTATGTTGGATTGGAGCAAGGTATTTTAACGGAAAGGAGGCAAACTCTCAAAGAGTTCCCTTTTATATAGGTGAAGAGTGTATTAAAAATTCTTTTTTAGCAACCTGATATTCTAGTAAAATATTCGGTTATATTTTTTATCTGTCATTTCATTTTTTTGAAATGCTTTTCTCTCCTCAGTTTAAACGAGACCATCAAATGAAGCAGAAAATTGCGCAAATATTAGCCGATGTTGTTCAACAATTAAAAGCAGAGGGCGTGATTCCCGAAACGCTTAATCCAAGAGTGAATGTTGAAAATACACGCGATAAAACACATGGTGATTTTGCGACGAATTTGGCAATGATGCTTACCAAAACGGCGGGTATGCCGCCTCGAGCCTTGGCTGAAAAAATTGTGGCATTGGTGGCGAATGATCCCGTGGTGGAGAAAGTTGAGATTGCAGGACCGGGGTTTATTAATTTTTTTGTAAAGAACTCAGCAAAATTTGATGTGGTTCAGGCTGTATTAGAACAGCAAGATCAGTTTGGTTCTTGTAATGTGGGGCAAGGGCGTTCTGTTTTGGTGGAGTTTGTGTCAGCCAATCCAACGGGGCCTTTGCATGTCGGTCATGGTCGTGGTGCGGCTTATGGGGCGAGTGTCGCCAATTTATTAGCGGTGGCAGGGTTTAATGTCTCTCGTGAATATTATGTGAACGATGCAGGACGTCAAATGGATATTTTGGCGACCTCTGTTTGGTTGCGTTATTTATCGTTATGTGGCGAAGAGTTCGTTTTTCCAAGTAACGGCTATAAAGGCGACTATATTTATGCCATTAGTGAGTCGTTAAGAAGCCAGTTTGGCGACACGTTAAAGCGTACCTCGTTGGAGGTGTTTTCAGGTGCCACACCGGATGAAGGCACTGAGAATGGTGACAAAGAACGACATATTGATGACCTGATTGTGAAAGCGAAAAACTTATTGGGCGCAACACATTATGAAACGGTATTTAGTGCTGCTGTGGACAGTATTTTATCGGATATTAAAGCTGATTTATCGGGCTTTGGCGTTACCTTTGATGAGTGGTTTTCTGAGCGTGCATTAATGGAAACAGGCGTCATTGATGCGGCGATTGAAAAACTTCAAGCAGCGGATAAAATTTATGAAAAAGGGGGGGCATTGTGGTTCCGCTCAACCGATTATGGAGATGAAAAAGATCGTGTTGTGGTGCGTGATAATGGGCTAAAAACCTATTTTGCTTCGGATATTGCCTATCACTTTAATAAGCTAGAGCGTGGCTTTGATCTGTTAATTGATATTTGGGGCTCCGATCATCATGGATATGTCCCTCGTGTAAGAGCCGGGATGCAGGCGATGGGAACCAATTCGGATGCATTAGAAGTTTTATTGGTTCAATTTGCGATTCTCTATAAGGGGGGGGAAAAATTGGCGATGTCTACGCGCAGTGGTCAATTTGTGACCTTACGTGAGTTACGAGATGAAGTAGGCTGTGATGCAGCACGTTTTTTCTATGTGCAGCGTAAATCAGAACAACATATGGATTTTGACTTGGATTTGGCGGTGTCTAAATCAAATGAAAATCCGGTGTATTATATTCAGTATGCTCATGCGCGTATTTGTCGAGTCTTGGCGCAATCTAAAGAAAAAGG
>WFNQ01000180.1 GCA_015488565.1 Thiomicrorhabdus sp. | reverse complement strand
ATTACCGTAGGGCAAAAAATGCCCAAATGGGTACAAGAAGGCTATGCTGAATACGCGAAACGCTTGCCTAAATCGTGTGCGCTTAAATTGATTGAATTGCCGATGGCGGCACGGGGTAAAAATAATTCGGTGGATAATCTAAAAGCCGAAGAGGCCAAGCGGATTTTAGCGGCGGTTCCTAAAGGTGCAAGGCTGGTTGTGTTGGACGAACACGGACAGCAAGTCACCACCAAAGGTCTGGCCGATAAATTAGAAGACTGGTTGGGGAGTGGTCAAGATATTGCCCTGATTGTCGGTGGGCCAGATGGGTTAGATAAAGACATTATTCAAAAAGCGCAATGGAAGTGGGGGTTGTCAAATTTGACGTTGCCTCATCCGATGGTTCGGATACTGGTTGCTGAACAGCTGTATCGAGCGTGGTCAGTAACGCAAAACCACCCCTATCACCGTGCCTAAAAATGGTCTTTTTACTCAACTTCTGCGTTACGATTTGACTCATGTACTAAAGTACACTTCGCCAAACCGTGCCTTGAATTTGAGCAAAAATCCTCATTTTTAGTGATGGGTTGTTTGGTTTGTGCTGTAGGGGGGGGGAAGAATTTTCATTTCTGGGTTACGGTTTGATTCATGTACTGAAGTACGCTTCGCCAGCCCGTGACTTGAGTTTGAGCAAAACGTTCTATGAATTAGAGCGGTTATTTTTGTTGACGTGGTGGTTAAAATTATGGATAATCCCTTCCTCCTTTTTCATGTGGTGATAAATCCATTTGAGGGGTTATGTTAATAGAGGTCTACGGATCGGTTAGCGTGTAAAAACTAATTATTGGAGAGTTAAGAACATGGCAAATTCAGCACAAGCAACTAAACGCGCACGTCAGGCAGAAAAAACACGTCAGGCAAATGTAGCAAAACGTTCAGACATGCGTACAGCACTTAAAAAAGTATTGGCAGCAATTGACGCTGGTGATAAAGCCGCTGCAAACACGGCTTTTCGTGTTGCTCAGTCTAAGTTAGATGGTCTATCACGTAAGAAAATCGTTGCTAAAAATACAGCCGCACGTACTAAGAGTCGTATTAATGCTCGTATTAAAGCGATGGCTTAATTTTATTTGATTCTCTTTTGGGGACAAATAAAATAGAAAAAACCGGGATATTCCCGGTTTTTTTATGTCTAAAAAATAAATTAAGAAGGGTAAAAATTTCATGAGATTTTTACGTTTAATGGCGTTGTTGGAAGGGCTGTCTTTATTGGCACTATTTTTTGTCGCTATGCCACTTAAGTATATGTATGGAATGCCTGAGGCGGTCACATTTGCAGGGCCGATTCATGGTTGGTTGTTTGTTGCCTTTAATGCACTGTTGTTTTATTTTGTGTATAAAAGACACCTCACTGAGGAGCAAGGGTTTTCAGGGTTTATAGCCTCTTTTTTACCATTTGGCACCTTTGTCTATAAGGCGAAGGTGTTAAGCAAGGTTTGAAGAAAGTATTTTCATGGCTTATTTTTGAACAGAGTTATACCGTTTTTCAATTCTTAAAATTAAATACTGAAATTAAGACGTATTTAATAGGGGTATCTGCTAGAATCCTTGACCTTGGTAAGGTTTATTATTGAACAGAGTAATTTAGGGTGTGGGCCTCATGCTAATATTAAATACTGGTTCTTGATATTTTTAGTTATTTAGGATGGCTCTAAACTTAATTAAAAGGAAGTGTAGTAAATGATTCGTCGTATAAGTACAGTATTCATTATTTTATCAATATCTTTGTTAGTTGGCTGTACAGCGCCTTCAAAAATGGCATTTCATGATGACTCAGTGTCTCCTGAAAGCATAAAGAACCCTATTTTTTTGATGACAGCTACCTTGAGAAATGACTATAAAACATCTCATCAGCCTAAATTGCTTGCTGTTAACCTTGAAAAAGCTGTAGAGAAAGGGCGAGGGGAGCGAATTATTTTTAATATAGATGAAAAGTCAAAGCAAGAGTCGGATGATCCAGCTATTGGTAATAAGTATTTATTACGGATGGAATTGGAATCTGGTGAATATGTAGTCAGAGGTCTTACGAGTATGAGTTCATCCTTTATCATTCGTGGTTTTTTCTTTACCCCTATCCATGAAATGATTAAATCATCAGAGCCTGGAATATATTATTTGGGAAATATTCATGCCGTTATTCGTGAAAGAAGTGGAAAAGAGTTTAAGGCGGGTCCTTCAATTCCTCTGCTTGATCAAGCTTTAATCGGTGCTTCTGGTGGAACTTATGATATTAAAATTACTGACCAGTGGGATATTGATGGTCCAGAGTTCAAAAAAACGTTCCCTTTTTTAGGAGAGGTTGATGTAAAAAAACGTATTCTTTCTGAATTTAATAGAGAAAGAGCGCAGAAGTGGTGGGAAGATCATTAATGATTTAAAAAAATAACTAACTTAAGCTGAGCTTTTATCCCCCCCTCCGCTATTCAATACAAAGTATAGGGGGGGGAGGGGGTAAAAATTTAAGTTGGGCAGACCATGTCGCCCAGCTCTTGGGTGAGTTTTAGGTTTTCTGAGTAATCCACTGGGCAATCAATTAAGACCACGGTGTTGTCTTTAATGGCTTGCTGTAACGTAGGAAGCAGGTCATCGGCGTTTTCTACTTGATAGCCTTTTGCACCAAACGATTCCGCGAGTTTGACAAAATCTGGGTTGGTGAAGGAGATGTTACTTTCACGTCCAAATTGATTTTCTTGTTTCCATTTAATCAGCCCGTAGTTTCCATCGTTCCAAATAAGAACAATAATGGGGATGTT
>WFNQ01000179.1 GCA_015488565.1 Thiomicrorhabdus sp. | reverse complement strand
TTAAGCCCTTCATAACGAACAAGATTGCAACCGTTTGCATCATTTCGTTTAAAAATGTGCCACCAACGCTTCTTTATCCGCTTTAAGCATCTTTTTAATTACTGCTTCACGTTTTGCGGCATCACTTCGGGTTTGGGTGGTTTCAGAGTAGACCAACACGCAAGGCTGGCGTGCTTTGGTATATTTTGCGCCTCCGACTAAACAACCATTATGCTGTCTCAAACGTTTATCCAGATTTGTGGTAATACCACAATAAAGGGTTTGATCGGCACAACGCAGAAGGTACACAAACCATATTTTTTGGGGTGAAGGGAGTAGATCTTTTGTTAACGTTGCCAATGCCCTGATTTTCCCCCTTTTTTCTCAAGCAGTTGTACTTGCTGGATGACCATGCCTTTGTCCACGGCTTTGCACATATCATAGAGTGTTAAGGCAGCGGCGGAAGCGGCCATTAAGGCCTCCATCTCTACGCCTGTTTGCCCCACTAGCTTACAAATCGCAATAATTTCAACGCAATTACGTGCTTGGTTTACATTTAACTCGACCTTAACCGATGTTAACATCAGTGGGTGGCACATGGGAATAATATCGGGCGTTCGTTTTGCGGCCATAATACCAGCAATACGTGCCGTGGCCATGACATCACCTTTTTTGTGTTTGCCGTCTACAATCAGTTGCAGGGTTTCTGGCAACATACAAATTTCGGCCATGGCACGTGCTTCTCGCATAGTGTGTTCTTTTTGGCTCACATCGACCATTCTGGCCTGACCTTTAGCATCAAGGTGCGTTAAGGAGGGGGGGGGAGAATTTTTTTTTGTCATAAGCCTCTCATTTTAGGTCCGCTGAATTTAGGGTACCTCTATTAATTCTGGGCGTGACAGATTGTGATCCCAAATTCATCGCATCAAGGCACAAATTGCAGGTAATAATCACTTTATTGCCCAGATTTGTAACGCAGAGGCGGTGGATTTGGGATTCAAGATGTACGCTCATGAATTAATAGAGGTGCCCTTTAGGTCATTTAAAATGGATAGTAAGCCACTAAGTCGTCTTTTGTGATAGTTGAGTTTTCAGGAATCACAGCAAGACCGTCTGCCCAAACAGTTGAAGTCAATACGCCAGAGCCTTGGTTTGGAAAAATCGTCACTACGGTGTCTTTTCCTTGGTTTTCAAGTCGCGCTCGTACAAATTCTTGTCTAAACCCTTTTTTTGTCCAATCAAATTTTGCTTTTAACCAAATGGGTTGTGGTAAAACATATTTCTGGCCTTGCATACTCAATAAAAAAGGACGGGCAAATAAGTTAAATGTTGAAAACGCAGAGACCGGATTACCTGGAAGACCTATAAAAGGTTTATTCATCACATGACCATAAGCCAGTGGTTTTCCTGGTTTCATTTTAACTTTCCATAAATCCAGTTGACCAATTTGCTCAACAGCGGGTTTGATATGATCTTCATCTCCTACCGACACACCCCCCGTTGTCACCACAACATCTGCTATAGAAACGGCTTTTTTTAATGTTTCAATTGTGGCTTCTAGTGTGTCTGGTACTCGCCCTAAGTCAATCAACTCGAATCCCAATTGGGGAATCAAGCCTGCTAAAATATAACGATTGGCATTATAAATTTTACCAGCCTCTGGCGCATCGCCAGGTTCAAGCAGTTCGTCTCCTGTGGTAAAGGTGGCGATGGTTAATGGCTGATACACGTTGATTTGTGCAATTCCTATTGAGGCTATCAACCCTAAGTCTTGAGCACGTAACTTATGGCCTTTTGCTAAAATAACAGCGCCTTGGGAGATATCTTCACCAGTATGCCGTACATTTTGAGCAGGTCGCACGGATGAAACTAAAAATTTTATACCCCCCTCTATTTCAACGGCTTCTTCTTGCATAATAACCGAATCCGCACCTTGAGGCATGGTCGCTCCGGTAAAAATTCTGGCAACGGTTTCCGCTTCCAAAAAATCACCAACCGAACCTGCGGCAATACGTTGACTGATTTTAAAAACTTTATCGGCCTGAATATCACACGCTCGTACTGCGTAGCCATCCATCATGCTGTTATCATTTGGCGGGACATTATATTGAGAGGTTATGTCTTGTGAAAGCACGCGCCCTAATGCCGAGTGAATTGAAACGTCTTCGACTTGAGTGGTGGGAACAACCTTAGACAATAAGTAGGCTAAGGCTTCATCAACTGTTTTCATATTTTATATACTCAGATTATACTTAGGCTTGAATAGATGGGCTAAACTGCCCAGCGTTTTTTGGCTTCCTGGTCGCTCACGCGTGAATCAACCCAGCGAATGTCACCATTTGGCAAAGTCTCTTTTTTCCAAAACGGGGCGTTGGTTTTTAGGTAGTCCATAATAAAGTGTGCGGCATAAAAGGCATTTTCTCGATGTTGGCTTGCCACAGCGACTAATACAATTTGATCTGCAGGATATAATTTGCCAATACGATGAATAATTAAACTGGCTTCTAGCTCCCAACGTTGATGCGCCTCTAAACGAATTTTTTCAAGTGCTTTTTCTGTCATTCCTGGGTAGTGCTCTAGCTCTAAAACAGAGACTTCATCCCCTTCGTTCATGTCACGAACGGTTCCAATAAACGACACCACGGCACCAATGTTTTTATGGCCTTGTCGTAGCTTGGTCATTTCGGAGGTTAAATCAAAGTCTTGTTGCTGAACTTTAATAAAAGGTAGGGCAGTATGGTTTGATGCCATTATAAAAAAACTATCCCCCTGTCACGGGGGGGAAAAAAGCGATCTCATCTCCCGCTTTAATGGGCGTTTCACGTGAAGCAATGTTGTGATTTACGGCAATTTGCAATTGAGTATTCTCTGTTAAAGCGCGCTTCCAATCTCCACCACGAGCGGCAAGCTCCACCAATAAATCGGATACGGTCGCGTGTGTTGATGGTATCTTTTCTTCTGATTGCCCTAATAACTCTCTAAAATTGGCGAAATATAGTATTTGAATCACATTAACCTCCTAGCTCAACCATTTGTCTAAACTCAATATTATGCACATTTTCAGTAAAAAAGTGACGTTCTGGTTTTTTACGAATGGCGTCGATAATCAATTGTTCAAGCGCTTCATCGCTAATACCCTCACGAAGAGGCGTCCGTAAATCTACCGAATCTTCTTGCCCTAAGCAAAGAGCTAAAATGCCCTTGGCGGTTAAACGCACTCGATTACAGCTTTCACAAAAATGTTGTGAAACGGCTGAAATAACGCCAATACGGGTATTGGTTCCTGCAATTTTAAAGTTTTTAGACGGGCCATCGTGGGTTTTTCCAGTAGAGGGAATTAAATCTGTACCCACATGCTGTTGAATGCGCTTTAAAATTTTGTCTGCGGAGTAGTGTTGATCCATCATGCTCACGCCCGCGGGTCCAATGGGCATAGTTTCAATAAAACGCACCTCCACCCCTTTGGCTAAACCATAATCGACCATGGCTTCAATTTCATCGTCATTTGTACCTTTCATCACGACCATATTAAATTTAACGGGAGTCAATCCTACCTCAAGAGCTTTATCCACTCCTGCCAATACTTTCACCAAGTCACCACCACGAGTGATTAAGTTAAAACGCTTTGGTTTTAAGGAGTCAATGGAAACATTCACTCGACTAACACCTGCTTTTTTAAGTGCTTCTACCTCTCGCTCTAAATGGTGTGCATTGGTTGAAAGTGAAATATCTTCTAATCCTTCAAAGGCATGAATACGCTCCACCAGTGTGGCTAAATTTTTTCGCACTAACGGCTCGCCGCCTGTTAACCGAATTTTGGCGACGCCAAGATTGACGAAGGCTTTAATAATGCGAGCAAGTTCGTCATAAGAGAGGTACTCGGTATGCCGTCCTTCTGGATGAACACCTTGTTCGGGCATACAATAATCACAACGATAGTTGCACTTATCCGTTACCGAGACCCGTACATATTCTATTTTTCGATTAAAAGGATCTATTAAAGATGTTCGCATGGCCTCACCAAAAAGTTACCCCCCTAGAAGCCTGTCCGAGAACTAAACACAAAGCTATTCTAAGGGAAGATTCAATTTTACACCAAAAACATATTAGAATTCAATTATTTAACAGTCAAACATCCATCATTTTAAACAAAAAAACCCACTTAAAAAAGTGGGCTTTTTGGTTCAAATATGCAGACTTCAAGGGTAAGTTAAATCGCTACATTGTTAGAACATTACATGCCAGCATGACCGACACCTGGTTTATCTTCATGCAAGCGCTGCGGAACATTATATTGTGGTGTACCATCAGGCAATTTACGTGCTTGACGATACTGAGTAGGATCTCCCGTACCATCCCAACCTACCTGATCGTCTGGGCAGTTAGTCATACAACGTGCATTATGAATAACCGGTCGATGATCACAAAACCAATTCCCTTGGTTTGGCATATATTTATTCACCTTCATTAAGACTTCAGAGTTAAAGAAGGTATCATCTTCTAACTCTGTTCCCTCATCATCCATGACTAAGTAATTAGACTGTAAAATATAGCCTGCCATACCCAAGTAACCTGCGTCACCAATATAGGGTGCATTAGGCGTCCAAAAAGGCATGGTACGACGAATATAATCAAACAACGTTACAGCATAAGGCCAATAGTTACCGACTGACTTCATCGGGGCTGGATCAGTAAAACTAGAGGTGACTAAATCTTCTTCAACCGCTAAAGCCAAATACCCTTTTGCGCCTTCACCAAACTCACCATGACACATGGCACAAAATTGAACGTAAATTTGACCTCCCTCTTCAATGGTCATCCCTACGGATGGATCGGGCAACCCTTTTCCATCACCGTCCACCGAAATATTCCACTTTTCTAAAGCCGTTTCAGCAATCGGTGTCCCAAAACCACGCGCGACAAACCGGTCATCATCAAAGTAATTTTTTGCGGCACTTTCATGCACTTCAACAAACGCCTTAGGAATTTTACACTGTGCGTTTCCGTGATTTCCACCATCAATGCTGTCATCGACTTCAAAGGAATACGGATTTGCAGGGTCTAATTTCCCTACCATTCCATTACGACCATGTGTCGCCTCTTCTCCTAAAATCGCTTCAATCACCGCTTTATCTAGGTATTTACCATCGGCATTTTTAATAATTTCAGCGTAATTCGAAGCGTACTTACCATCAATTTTTGCGCTAACTTCCGCATTACCATTTGAATTTTCCGACATTGCAAATGCCGACCCTGTCAATAACGCTGCAACCGAAACTGCAACAATCGTTTTATTAGTATTGTACATTTTCGATCAAGCCTCCACTTTTTCCATCTTCCCAAGCATGAACACGCCACGTTACCATCGCGGTACGATGATAGACATTATTTGTTCCCTCTAATTTTCGCATTTGAGGCATTGGAGGTTGCACATAACCTGTTTCATCCGTTACACGACTCATTAAGAAGGCTTCTGAACCATCCCAATCCCATTCAAGTTCAAAACGCGTCCATGCCTTATCCAAGACCACCGAGGTAAAGTGTGCTTCTTTCCAATTTTTTCCTCCATCGGTCGAAACATCCACATGCGCAACCTTACCACGACCCGACCACGCCAATCCTCGTACATAATATTTTCCAGGGCCTTGCATTTTAAAGTCGGGAGAAGGGTAAGTAATAACGGAGTTTGCTTCCATGTACCAAGAGAATCGCTGCGCTGTTCCATCAGGCATTAATTCGGTATATTTTGATGTTTCTTCACGATGTTGTAAGGGCACATCATGCACCATAATACGGCGTAAATACTTCACCCACATATTGGCTTCACAACCTGGCACCACTAAGCGAATGGGATAACCCTGCTCACGGCGTAACGCCTCACCATTTTGGGCATAAGCAATAAAACAATCATCCATCGCCAGCTCAACAGGCAGAGAACGTGACATACCGGATGCATCCGCACCTTCTGGAATAATCCATTTTCCTTCTGGCTTAATGCCAGCTTCTTTTAATAGGTCGGATAAACGAACCCCTGTGTATTCTACACAGGACATCATTCCATGCGTCCATTGCACTGAGTTTAATTGAATTCCTTTCCACTCCAGCGCACCATTTGCCGGACATTCCACGAAATGAATTCGTGAAATAGAAGGAAAGCGTTTCAAATCATCCATAGTAAAAATCAAAGGACGTTCTACCAAACCATGAATTACTAAACGGTGATCGTCTGGATTAATGGTCGGCACTCCCCCATGAAAACGCTCAAAGTGTAAACCGTTTGGTGTAATAATTCCGTGCAACTGATGAATAGGGGACATGGTAATCGAGGCCATTGAATCAGGAGTTAGCCACTCTAATGTTCGACGTTGCACCTCTTTTTCAAACGGGGATGGCATTCCATAAGGGTACTTTCTTACCCCAAAGCCAAGTGATTTTCGTGCGGCACCATCTTGCAAGACTTCTGTTAATTCAGCTTTTCCTGCATAAGGAGCAACGGCTTTTTTAGGATCAAACCCGCTCGAAGCGTGAGCAGCTTGTGTAAACATCACGCCCCCCGCGACGGCCGCACTGCCTTTTAAAAAAGCACGACGACCTTGGTTACGACTGGCATCTGTTTGCAGCGCAACCTTCTCTTCCATTTTATCTGTCATTTATTGCTCCCCTTTAAGTGATCTTACTTTGCTACACGATTCAGTGACCTCCAATCATAAACGTTAACGTGAAGCAAGTTCAAGCTAAAGCGCACTAAAAATTAGCATTTTCTTATATAATTTTTTTATAGTTAGCACAGTACATTCTATCTCTTCACCCCAAAACAAGGTTAAACACATCATATGGTAGGTTCTTTACCAGCTTGAAGCTATAATGGCTCTAATCACTCCCCCTTGTTCTTTATTTTTATCCATTAGGAGTGGTATCATTTGAAAATAATCTTTTATATGACTCCTAAAGGCTTTTCTCCATGCTAGATCGTCAATACCCCATCACTCGTATGCGTCGCATGCGTAAAGACGAATTTTCCCGTCGCTTAATGCGTGAAAATACGCTTACAACTAACGACTTAATTTTACCGCTGTTTGTGATTGAAGGTAAAAACCAACGTGAGACGGTGAGTTCAATGCCAGGCGTTGAACGTTTAAGCATTGACTTATTGGTTGCTGAAGCCAAAGAGATTCAAGCGCTGGGCATTCCAATGATTGCCCTGTTCCCTGTGACACCTAGCGAAATTAAAACACTGGATGCCTGTGAAGCCTATAACCCAGAAGGGTTGGCGCAACGTGCCGTTCGAGCCATTAAAGAAGCTTGCCCAGAGCTGGGTGTCATGACCGATGTGGCATTAGACCCATTTACCACTCACGGACAAGATGGCATTATTGATGAAAACGGCTATGTACTTAATGATGACACGATTGATGCTCTCATGAAACAGGCTCTATCTCATGCCGAAGCGGGCGCCGATGTGGTGGGCCCTTCAGACATGATGGACGGACGTATTATTGAAATCAGAGAAATGCTGGAAGACCACGGCTTTGTTAATACCCGTATCATCGCCTACTCCGCCAAATATGCTTCGGCCTATTATGGCCCCTTCCGTGATGCCGTTGGCTCTGCCAGCAACTTGGGTAAAGGCGGAAAGGAGACCTACCAAATGGATCCCGCCAATCGTAACGAAGCCCTGCACGAAGTTCGATTAGACTTAAACGAAGGCGCAGATATGGTGATGGTCAAGCCTGGTATTCCTTATTTAGATATTGTACGAGACATTAAAAACGAATATAAAGCACCCACCTATGTTTACCATGTAAGTGGTGAATACGCCATGCTCAAAGCGGCCGCCTTAAATGGCTGGATTGATGAAAAAGCGGTGGTGCTCGAAACCCTGTTAAGCTGTAAACGTGCGGGCGCAGATGGTATCTTAACCTACTACGCCAAACTCGCTGCGATTTGGTTAAAAGAACAATAATATGACGGATCAATACGCCGTTGTAGGCGACCCCATAGCCCACTCTAAATCCCCATTAATTCACCGTTTATTTGCGGAACAAACTCAGCAAGAGTTAGTGTACGAAGCCATTCGTATCGACACCGATAGCACTACATTTAATTGGGCCATATCCGATTTAAAAAACCGAGGCTATAAAGGCATTAATATCACTGTGCCTTTTAAGCTCGATGCCTTTGAATACGCCGATCAATGTACCGCACGTGCTCAAAGTGCCCATGCCGTTAACACGTTTTGTTTTCAAGAGGATGGTAGCACTCTGGCCGATAACACCGATGGCATTGGGTTGGTAAACGATATTGAACAAAACGGGCTTCGCCCTTTTCTAAATCAATCGGTATTAATTTTAGGGGCTGGCGGTGCGGTTCAAGGTATTTTAGGACCTCTGCTCGAAAAACACCCTTCACAAGTCCATATTGCCAACCGAACCGCACAACGTGCAACGGTATTAGGCAAGCGGTTTAACAGCGATATTCCCATTTCTGGCAGTGGTTGGAAAGATATTCCTGATACCCCTTTCGATGTTATCATCAATGGTACTTCGGCCAGTTTAGAGGGCAAGCTCCCCCCCATATCAAGCAAACTGGTCGGAAAAAATACCCTTGTTTACGACATGATGTACGGCGATAAACCCACCATTTTTATGGACTGGGCAAAACAATGCCACCCCAGTGCTCAAGTGATGGATGGCTTGGGTATGCTGGTTGGGCAAGCCGCCGAAGCGTTCTACCTTTGGCGCGGAGTTCGTCCCAAAACCAAACCCGTTATTGAAGCAGTTCGCGCTATAATCAACAAGTAAACCATGATTAACACGGAATGCCTGCTTTTTTAGGAAGCATTCCTTCCTTACAGGACTTTTAAAGCATGCCCAAAAGACTAAAACCCCTTTATCCAGATAAGTTGAAAAAGATAAATAAAGTCACAACAGCTTTAATTTGG
>WFNQ01000178.1 GCA_015488565.1 Thiomicrorhabdus sp. | reverse complement strand
TCTAAAGTAACGCCAGTTTTTGTATCGCTGTAGCGGTGTCCAATTCGTTTGATTGTCATCATGTTTTTTCTCTTAAAAGTAAAAATTAAAAATAAAGTTGAACGAATTATACCTTCTAACGTATTAATTTACAGCCTGAGACCTTTGTACGAGAGGGACGCGAGAGAAAAAAGAGGTAAAATTTGACTGATTGAGGCAGAAATTGCAGGGAATAGCGAGCTATTCACAAAATTTTTAACGAAAATCAGACGTATTTTAACCTTTTTTATCCGTGTATCCTTTCGTGCAAAGGTTTCAGGATATACTATTTTCTCTTAGGAGACTTTCTCTTGTTACAATTCTCTCTCAATCAGGCTTCTGGCAGACAAAAAATAACAGAATAGGACAATACGATGATTTTATACGGTATACCCAATTGCGATACGGTGCGTAAAGCTCGAAAGTTTTTAGAGAACCATCAAATTCCTTACCAGTTTCACGATTTCAAAAAAGACGGTCTCTCTCTTGAGCTGTTGCAAACATGGCTTGCACAACACCCTATAACCACTTTGGTTAATAAGCGCAGTACCAGTTGGCGGCAACTTACTGAGGCGCAGAAAGAGGCGCTTATTTCTCATAATGAGTTGTCTATTTTAATGGCGCACCCCACGCTTATTAAGCGGCCTGTTTTGCAATGTGAGGACAGCAATCCTTCAAGCATTTTGATTGGTTTTAGTGAAAAAACGTATCAATCACTAAAAACCTGAATCAAAATCTGTATCAAAGGCTTCTCAAAAAGCAGTAGAACGCCTAGAATAAGGGAACTTTTTATAATACAAGAAAACGCTGCTCATGTCTGACCACAAAATACCTGACCACACCACCGAAACCATTCAACTTGCGCAACGCCTTATTCAAATTGACTCTGTTACGCCACATGATAAGGGCTGCCAAAAAATAATTTCTGATTACCTGAGTCCTATAGGGTTTAACATTGAAAATATGCCGTTTGGTGACGTAGAGAATTTATGGGCGCGTAAAGGAAGTGCCAGCCCGTGTTTGGTGTTTGCTGGTCATACGGATGTAGTTCCCACTGGCCCTGAATCGGAGTGGACGCACCCGCCTTTTTCGGCGCACATTGATGGGGATATGATGTATGGTCGTGGCACGGCGGATATGAAAAGTAGCATCGCCTGCTTTATGGTGGCCAGCAAACGTTTTGTACAGGACTACCCTAATCATAAAGGGTCGATTGCGTATTTAATTACCAGTGATGAAGAGGGGCCAGCACTGGATGGTACGGTTAAGGTGATTGAAACGTTGCAAAACCGAAACGAAGCGTTTGAGTACTGTTTGGTGGGCGAACCGTCCAGTAGTAAAAAGCTGGCGGATTCCATTAAAAATGGTCGCAGAGGTTCACTTAGCGGTACTTTGACGGTTAAGGGCATACAGGGGCATATTGCTTACCCTGAACTTTCGCTCAACCCCATTCATCAAGTTGCACCCGCGTTAGAACAACTGGCTCAACTGCAATGGGATCATGGCAATGAATATTTCCCCCCCACCTCTTTTCAAATATCCAATATTAATGGTGGCACGGGCGCGACGAATGTCATTCCGGGTAAAGTGGAGGTGCTGTTTAACTTTCGCTTCTCAACCGAGCATACGCCAGACAGCTTAAAGTCGAGTGTGCATAATATTCTTGACCAATATAAAATTGATTATGACTTGGAGTGGACGCTTTCAGGATTGCCTTTTATTACCCCAGCAGACGGGCAACTGATTCAAGCGGTCAAAAAAGCATCGGAAACGGTATTGGGGTATCAACCTAAACTGTCTACGGCGGGTGGCACATCGGACGGACGTTTTATTGCGCCAACGGGAGCGCAAGTCATTGAGCTAGGGCCAATAAACGCCACTATTCACCAAATTGATGAACGCGTTAGTGTTAACGACCTTAATCAATTAACCGAAATTTATTATCAAACCCTTGTTCAACTGCTGTCTTAAGGCGTTTTTATGACTGAAACCGAACTGCCTGCAAGTATTCAATACTTACTTATCGGTGTCCAAATTATTGCGACCGTGGGCTTTTTGTATCTGATTTGGCCTTATGTTCGCAAAGAAAGGTGGCGTGAAAAGTTTATTGAAAATAAATCGGCACGCTCCATTCTCATTGTCTTTGTAATTATCTTTCTCTTTAGCTATGGAATGGCGGCTTTTTTTGACGCTTTCTTTCCTGTCGAACGTCTTGATATCGCGCCTTAAAAGCGCAAACAAAATACTTCAAATAAGAATATTTACCTAGCGAAATAGATTCTATCGGCGTAGAATATAAGGGTTTATTAATTTAAAAAAGGAGTAGCACACTATGCCAGAAGCGAAAAAAATCATGAACTCTATCTTAGGTCAGGACTTAACCGAAAAAGAGTGCAAAACACTTTCTAAAGCGGTTAAAACCCGCAAAGTAGCCAAAGGCGATATTTTATTTGATGCGGGTTCTCAAGATGAGACCTTATACATTCTTGTGAGTGGCAAATTAGAAGTTTTAAAAATGCTAACGAACGACAAGTCTCTCTCCATTGATATTCTGAAAGAGGGGTCTATGACAGGCGAATTAAGCTTTTTAGATGGCAACCCACATTCCATGCGTTTAATTGCAAAAAAAGACAGTGAAGTGCTGATGCTATCACGTAAAGAATTTGAGGAGATGATTGAAAAGCACCCTCACCTTACCTTTAATGTCATGCGCTCCATTTTACGTTACTCGCACAAACTGCAACGTAAAATGAACGCCAAATACTTAGAGATGCATCGTATGATTCAAAACCAGTACACCGCACAATATTAACCTAACTGACCATACAAAAGAGGGGGGGAGAATTTTTAAAGAACATCGTTTTAAAATTTCTCCCCCCCTCTTTTGTTTAGATTTGTTTAAACGTTATTTAAGTACGGTTTAAGCACGACCTTTTTTAAGCGCATTCCAAACATAAATGGCATAAACAGATAAGCTCACCGCAATCATCCAAACCACGCTCTCTGATGCCACTAAACTAGACGAAAACACGACTAAAACGGCGACGGGAGATAACCATTTTAAGTCTAAAATAAGCCAGTTCATCCAAGGTGCTTTTAAGTCAATTTGCTCTTGAAGCTGATCTTTTTTCATTACCCACACCATAAAGACCGCCATTAATAACCCAC
>WFNQ01000177.1 GCA_015488565.1 Thiomicrorhabdus sp. | reverse complement strand
CACTTTTAAACGCATTTTCTGATAAGTAACGTCGCCACATTCGTGCCCCTGGTAAACCATGAAACAAGCCAAGCATGTGGCGGGTAACTTGATTTAATTTCCCCCCCCCTATTAAATGCGTTTCAATATAAGGGTACATGCTTTTTAACACTTGCTCTCTACTTAGAACGGGTTGCGAACCATTATAAAATCGTTGATCCACTTCGGCCAATAAATAAGGGCGTTCATAAATCGCACGACCTAACATCACCCCATCTACGGCGGGTAACGCTTCTTGATTAAACTCGGCAGAATGGTAAGTCATCCGATGTTCATAAGCCTGTTCTAATGACGTAATACCACCATTAATTGCAATAGGAAGGTTTGGAAAAAGTTGCTTAATTCGATGTACCCAATCGTATTTTAAAGGCGGAACATCACGATTCTCTTTAGGAGATAGTCCTTTTAACCATGCTTTCCTAGCATGAATAATGACCCCATCCACACCCTCATTCACTAGAGTTTGTATAAAACGTTGTAATACATCAAACGTTTCATCATCGTCAATACCAACACGACACTTTACCGTGACCGGAATATCTACTTTTGCCTTCATGGCCGTGACACATTCCGCAACCAATACAGGGTGCGCCATCAAACATGCACCAATCATATTGTTTTGAACACGGTCACTTGGGCAACCAACATTTAAGTTAATTTCAGAATACCCCCACTGCTCTCCAAGCAATGCACACTGCGCCAGCTCTTCTGGCTGACCGCCTCCCAATTGCAAAACAACAGGACTATCCGCATCGTCATGCCCTAAAAATCGAGGTAAATTATTGCCATAAATAATCGCGCCCGTTGTCACCATCTCACTATACAACCAAGCATGTTGAGACAGTTGGCGATGAAAATAGCGACAATGACGATTCGTCCAATCCAGCATAGGCGCAACGCTAAACTGGCTAGCACTGTTTACATTAGATAAATTTACTTGCAATATTTCACTCATTATTTTGGTCGTCTTCTATTTTGACAAGTCACGGAATAAGCGCAATATTTTAGCCTATTTAAAGGAGATAGGATGTAGATAAGTTCAAATCGTTATTTAGATAAAGAGGGAATCTGGTCTAAAGGTTCGCTTAAATAAAAGCCTTGGCTATAATCCACCCCTTCCTTTTTGACCAGTTCATAAATTTCTTGACTGCAGACAAATTCAGCAATGACTTTTATGTCTAATTTTTTGGCAAAAACGATTATCGACTCTACAACAGATAAGGCAATGGAATTCTCACCAATGGTTTTAATTAAAGCGCCATCAATCTTAATATAATCAGCTTGTAGCTTTGCCATGTGTTGAAAATTAGCGTAGCCACTACCAAAGTCATCAATGGCAATTTTAGCACCAAGCGCTTTAATTCGATTGATAAATTGAGTAATTTCAGGTTCATTTTCGAGGGCTTGATTTTCTAAAATTTCAAACGTAACCTGACTGGCCACGTCATAATACTGGATCGCTTCAAAAATCATATTTTGAGTACTTACACTTAACATGTCTTCCAGAGATAAGTTGATTGAAAAACACAACTCACTCTCTTGAAACGTTCTAAATGATTTATGAATCATGATTTCAGTCACAATAGGATACATTTGAATCATTTGTGCCACTTGAATAAAAACTAAAGGCGAAATAACCGTACCATCTATATCTTTAATACGAGCCAAGCATTCATACTTAATTAACGCACCCGTTTGGTTATCATAAATTGGCTGAAAAACAGGATAAAGCCTATTTTGCAAAATAGCCCTACGAACCTTATGAGCTAATTGGATTTTATACTGTGAGTCTCTAAAATCCTCTACCGCATAGTACACAAAATTTTTCTTTTTGAGCCGTGCTTTTTTAGTGATTAATTTCGTTTGAATTAACGTTTTTTCTGTTCCGTCACATGGACTGAAAACCCATGTGGCTTGTACTAAAATATCAAACCCTAAAATTTGATAAGGGTGAGAAAAAACCTGTTTATTCAATACCCTCATTCCAGTATCTAAGGTCTTCAAATCAACCTTTTTGGTTAAAATAGCATACTCATCCGAAGGGAGTTTATAGAGTTTAGATTGATTTAAGTAAGATTTATTTAATCTTAAATGCGTTTGTAAATTGGTTGCAATCTTAGACAGCAATTCATCACCCGCATCCAAACCATAAAAACCATTAATTTTTGAAAAATCATTAATATTAATCACAATTAAAATATTATTGCGGCAACCTTGTAATGTCCGCAATAAAGCCAGTCGACCAGGTAAGCCCGTTAAGTCATCTATTAATGTTTTACGAAGTAACGCTTGAGATTTTCGCTTAACTTCAGACTCTAACTTTGTATTTAAGGATTCAAAATCATTAGACACATTCACCGCAAAGTTTGAAACCGCAATCAAAGAGTTTATATAGTTACTTTGATGATTTTCTTTTGGAGCTAAGTTGATCGAGTTTAAAGTAATTCGTTTATTAGGCGATTCAGACAGAGCAAGGACTGTCATAGCGTGATTTAAAAAATAGGATTTTTGACATTCTTGTGCATAAAAAAACTCACCATAAGTATAAAACCCTGAAACACTAGAGACCCCTTTAAAAGACTCAATGTCATGCATAATATTAGGGTCTAATAATCGTCTTCGAGCGGTGCAGGAGTAAATAAAAATTGACTCAACAGGAATGTTTTTTAATTGATTTAATGCATAGGCTGCATCTTGAATAATTTTCTCTTGATTACTAATACCAAATTGAACCATATCACCTTGGTTTAGATTTCCCGCAAAAATCAGCCCCCCACCCTTTAAACGGGAGAGCGCCGCTCGTGCAATATAAACGCCATGTTCAAACTTAATTAAGGGAAACTCAAATAATGAAAAATCAGGCTCTAGCTTAGAATAAGCGAGGTTTGTGCTTGACTGAAAATACTTTTCATAGATGTTTTGAATGGGTTGATGATCAATTTCATAAACGATATTTTTATCTACATGAGTGAGTATCATTTTCTTGCCAATGGGCTGCCAGCCAAAGTTATAATACGTATGTACGTTTAACCCTTCCCCATTCAAGGCAACAGCCACACCTCCACACGAGGTTATTTCCGTTAAATTAAAAACAAATGTGTATTGAGATGTTCCACTATGACCAGCTACGCCACCCGCAATAGGTATATTTGATATTGTCTTTGATAACCCATTTAGAAAACTTTCGCCGCTTGTTTTTAAGCCACTTGAAAACGCAATAACCACTTGGTTTTTTTCCTGCTTAATTCTTGAACCAAGCAGTTGCCCTACTTTAAAGTCATCTCCAGTGTTAACAACTAAAGCGGATGTTAACGTCGTACATTTAAACTGACTGAATGAAAGCGTAGTCTGCCCCAGCTCAGGAATTTCACCCTCTATGATATTACCATCAGAAGTCACACCAACTAACGTTGCTTTACTAAAAATGGTAGCCAACTCTGCTTGAAATTGTTTAATTAACTGAGCCTCTGAAAACCCTATAAATGCCTGAATTAATAAGGAGTCATTATCATAAATTTTATGTTGATCTAAAAAACAAATGAGAGCATCAATTGAGGTATAGCAGCAATTTACGGTTTTCAATTTAAATACCTTGGTTAAGCAGGTCAATGGTAAAAAATAAGCTAAAGTTAGATAAAAGGATACTCTTAAAAAATAAAAATAAAAGCATTATTAAACTGATTCTAATCAATTTAATCGCACTTTCTTGATCAGCACCTTAAGGCATTAAATAAAGGGCGTTAACACAGGCTTAACCATGCTTGTTACTTGCATTATACGTGCCAGTATTATGTTTAAATTTTACTGTTTCATTTTATTAAAAAATAAAAACCTCTTAATTTTAAAACTCGTTAGAATAAGCCCCTTAAGAGAATTTTATCCTTCTAAAAAAATCACTCTGTTAATCTGATTTTTAAATAAATGGACTTCACTTTACATGCAAACCGCTCGAGCGCTTTTTTCCTTAATCTTTAAACAAGAAGAGTTAACCTCAGAACAACTGATTCGTTGTGAGTTAGCCTGCTCTATTGCATTGGAAGCGCAGAACCTTCCCGAACAATCTGTGGTTCGTAGTGCAGATGTTGCGCAAATCCTCGCTCAACTCAATGTCGATGAAGAAACTCTGATTGCAACACTGGTAAGTGATGAGAACTTAGTCACCATCTACACCTCAGAGATGATTGAAGAGCGTTTTGGAAAAGCCACCTCTGAACTGGTCTCGGGCATTCGAAAGCTAAACCACTTTAAAGAATTTGACATCAATCGTCGTTCAGATGATGTGCAAAATGAGCGGCTACGCCAAATGTTACTGGCTATGACATCTGATATTCGAATCATGATCGTAAAACTCGCCTATCGTGTTGCGCGTTTACGTCACTTAAAATATGAAGATCCTGAAATTTGCCACCAAATAGCCTCTGAAACCGAGCTTATTTTCTCCCCCCTTGCAAATCGTTTAGGAATTGCCCAATTAAAATGGGAGCTTGAAGACCTCTCTTTTCGGTATTTGCACGAAGATAAATACAAAGAAATCGCCTCTCAGCTTAATGTTAAGCGAACCGAAAGAGAAGCCTATATTAATCGCACTATGGATATTTTAAGCAATCTGCTTAAGTCACATCAGATTGAATCCACTATTTCAGGCCGCCCCAAGCATATTTACAGCATTTGGAAAAAAATGCAGCGTAAAAAACTCCCCATTGATGAGCTATACGACTTAAGAGCCATTCGTATTTATGTTGATACCGTAAAAGACTGCTATGAAGTTTTGGGGTTGATACACAGTCGTTGGAATTACGTTAAACAAGAATTTGATGACTACATTGCAACCCCCAAAGAGAATGGCTATCAATCTATTCATACCGTCATCATAGGCCCAGAAGGCCATACGGTTGAAATTCAAATCAGAACCCCAGAAATGCACTATAACTCAGAGTACGGAATTGCCGCACACTGGCGTTACAAAGAGGGAGATAAAAGTAAGGGGGTCGATAAAAAACTCGAAAAAAGCATCTCAAATGTACGTCAACTGCTTGAAAACACCAGTGATCCAGAAGTGTTTAAAGAGATCAGTACCGAACTGCAAAGCCAAAATATTTTTGTGATGACCCCTAAAAATGAAATCATCACCTTACGGCAAGGCGCCACACCTTTAGATTTTGCTTACAGCATACATACCCAACTTGGACATCGTTGTCGAGGTGCAAAAGTAAATGGACGCATACAACCGCTCAGCGCCCCGCTCAAAACTGGAGATAAAGTTGAAGTCCTAACCATTAAAAACGGACATCCCAGTCGTAACTGGCTAAACCCAAATCTAGGGTATTTAACCAGCAGTAGCGCACGCAATAAAGTAAAAAGTTGGTTTAATAAACAAAACAAAGAAGAAAATATTCAAGTTGGAGAAGCGATCTATCATCGTGAA
Organism: Thiomicrorhabdus sp.; assembly: GCA_015488565.1. Lineage (GTDB taxonomy): Bacteria > Pseudomonadota > Gammaproteobacteria > Thiomicrospirales > Thiomicrospiraceae > Thiomicrorhabdus. Next base: position 895 of record WFNQ01000177.1, on the reverse strand, counting down.
ATCAAACGACTTCATGCCGAATCAATTTCCTTATCACAACTGCTCGAACGCTTTAAATACAGTGACAGCGAATCTTTCTTTGAAGATCTTGGTAAAAGTCGAATTAATGAACGTCAACTTACAAGTGCCATTCAACGACTGTTAAAACCACAAAATAAACCAGAAAACCAACAAAAAACCTTCGTCTTTAAGAACAAAGAACACCTTAATGAAGAAGAGAAAAATGCAGTCTATGTGATTGGTGCAGTTCACTTAAAAACAAATTTAGCACCTTGCTGTATGCCAACATTTGGAGATGACGTGATTGGTTACGTCACACGTGGGCGCGGCATTACCGTTCATCGTAGAGACTGTGCCAATATCTTAAATTTAACTCATGAAGAGCTACAACGACTTATTGGTGTGTCATGGAATAAAGAACAGGCCGAAGAACCAGACTATCAAGCCAGTTTGCATATCGTTGCATTTGACCGAAAAGGATTATTGCGAGATATCCTTAATACACTGACAAAGCTTAATATCAACTTAATCGACAGTAAAACACATACCGACTTACAAGAGCGTACCGTCGAAATGAACCTAACACTTGAGATTAGCAGTCACATTGTATTAGGCGATATTTTAGATTACATTGAACGTATTCAAAATGTGGAATCAGCCGCAATATCTCGACGTTCAGATACCGCCTAAGAATCATGAACAAAGGGGGGGGGAATGTTTTTCTCCCCCCCCCTCTCCACTACCCTAACCTCAATAAATATTAGACATAAAAAAACCCGCGAATGAGAAAACTCATTGCGGGTTTTAAAATATGGCGTCCCGTAGGGGAGTCGAACCCCTGTTACCGCCGTGAAAGGGCGGTGTCCTAGGCCTCTAGACGAACGGGACAATTTTT
>WFNQ01000176.1 GCA_015488565.1 Thiomicrorhabdus sp. | reverse complement strand
TAGAGATGTTTCACCCTGAAAACTTTCATAAGCGTTCACAAGATTTAGAAGAAGCCTATCACGATGCAGGACAGTTTTACTGGGGAAGCCCAGCGGCATTTAAAAACCAGCGAGCGATTTATTCCGAATTTTCCTCCCCCTATATGTTGCCACGTTATTTGGTGCAAGATTTGGATACCGAAGAGGATTGGATTCGAGCGGAATTGATGTATCAAGCGCTGTTAAAAAGCGATGCTTTTTTATGAAGTTTAAGCTTGGAGTATTGCAACGGTGAAGGTTGTGATTCGGGTGGATGCGTCTTACCAAATAGGCACGGGCCATGTTATGCGTTGTTTGACGTTAGCCAAGGCTTTAACAGCACAAGGCCGAGAGGTCTCTTTTATTTGTCGTGCTCATGCCGGACATTTAATTGACTGGATTCAACAAAAGGGGTTTAAAGTGCATGGCTTGCCTGCGGTAAGTGATACCTTGCCCCCTAAAGAGGGAGCACTGGCGCATTATGAGTGGTTAGGTGTTACACCTTTGCACGATGCACAAGCGTGCCGTAAGGTGTTGGAAGAGATTCAGCCGGACTGGTTAATTGTGGATCACTATGCCATTGATGAGCAGTGGGAGTTGGCACTGCAAGACACGTATCATTATTTGATGGTTTTGGATGATTTGGCCGACCGAAACCATGTGTGTGATCTGCTATTAGATCAAACGTATGGGCGCTCTCCGGAATCGTACCGTGGCCGTCTTCCAAAAAAAGGGCGGTTACTGCTAGGCACTTCATACGCGTTGTTAAGGGATGAATTTGTTCAGTGGCGATCGCGCAGTTTAGCGCGTCGTCATGCACCAGTATTTAAGAAGTTGCTGATTACACTGGGCGGCATGGATCATCATAATAGAACGGGGCAGTTGTTGAAGGTATTGTCTGGTATCTCTTTCCCTTCTGATTTGGAAGTGACGGTTATTATGGGGGCAAATGCTCCGCACTTAAGTTTGATACAGGCACAGGTGCAAACGATGTCTCCCAAAACGTGTGTCAAAGTGGGGGTGGAGAATATGGCCGAGTTGATGACTGAATCCGATTTGGTGATTTCAGCGGCGGGCTCTACGGCATGGGAAGTGGCGTGTTTGGGGGTGCCATTGGTGTTGTTAAAGCTGGCAGAAAACCAAACGGAAATTAGGAAGGCGCTTTTGGCGATTGAGGCTGTTTGGGCGTGGGATGTTTCGCAATTAGAGCAGGATGTTCAAGTATTGGAAAAAATTTCCCCCCCCTTATTAAAAAAGAAGTCAAAAACCCTCTCTAAGTGTTCGGACGGTCAAGGGGTGAGCAGGGTGTTGAATGAAATGAACCAAATAAGCAGGGTATATTGATGAATGCTAGGTTAAGAGCGTTGGAACTGGATGATCTTGCTCGGGTTCGTTCATGGCGTAACCACCCAAATGTGAGTGCATTTATGTGCTCTCAGCATGTTATTTCAGAACAGGAGCATCAAGCTTGGTTTGAAAAAAATCGAAACAACCCGCTTAAATTACTGTTTTTGTATGAAGTGTCAGGAGAGGCGATGGGCTTTGTGCAATTTGATAAAAAATCTATTGAGAGTGATGTGTATGAGTGGGGGTTTTATATTAACCCTGATGCACCTAAAGGAACGGGGTTTCAATTAACCTCTTTGGCATTAAATTTTGCCTTTCAGACACTCAAGGCTCATAAAGTGGCTGCCGAAGTTTTAGAGTTTAATTCAGCGTCGATTCAACTGCATGTGCGCTTGGGCTTTGCTCAGGAAGGCGTGCTTAAAAAACACCATTTTTTAAATAATCACTATTATGATGTGCATTGCTTTGGTCTGTTGCAATCTGAATGTAAGGAAAACTAAGTGAGCAAACAACCTTTTTCCATTAATGGACGAAAAATAGGAAACGCGTACCCGCCTTATGTGATTGCAGAAATGTCCGCCAATCATAATGGTGACATTCAAAAAGCCTATCGTATTATTGATATGGCTAAGCGTGCGGGGGCGGATGCCGTTAAGTTACAAACTTATACTGCTGAAACTATAACGCTGGATTGTGATTTACCTGATTTTCAATTAACCGAAGGGTTATGGGCAGGGCGTACCTTATTTGAACTGTATCAAGAAGCCTTTACCCC
>WFNQ01000175.1 GCA_015488565.1 Thiomicrorhabdus sp. | reverse complement strand
TTTCATAAATTTTGCCCGTCACTCGGTTTTGAACTAAATACTTGCCCTCCAACTGTTTCACGGCGGCATAGCTAAAAGAGAGATCACGGTTATGTTGAATGTACTCTCCCAGTTCATCAATCTCTTTTTTAGAGTAGTCTTGGATAATTTGTGCATCATAATGGCCGCTGTTGACCATTTTATTGATGTGCTCAAATAACTCAGGCGGGGTAAAGCGTCCAAAGGCTTTCTTGCGCAGATGGTAAATAGCTAAGCGTGCTGCTAAATGTTGGTAATCGGGGGCGTGTTCAGAGATTAAATCAGCGGCAGATTTAATGATGGTTTCATGAATATCTGAGGTAGTAATGCCGTCATAAAATTGAATGTGAGAGCGTAATTCCACTTCTGAAACGGATACATTTTCTAACGCTTCTGCCGCCCATGAAATGACACGGTGAATCTTGTCTAAATTAATGGCTTCTTTAGAGCCATTGCGCTTGGAAACGAGAATGTTTTGGTTTTTCATGGGCGAATTGGTAACCTGTGTATAAAGCTAAAAAGGGTGGTATTGTTTTATTTTTTTTAAAAGCTAATAAATTCATTGGGTTAGCGAGTAAACCCACACAAAGCGCTAAGAGTTGAATGTTATTTTATCGTGCTTCTTTATCGCGAAAGCACAATATATAGTCTTAGCTGTTGTTTGAGTACGCAAAATATAGTGTATTTTTGAAATGCTTGCAAGTGTTTTTAAAGGGGCTATTTTGCGTTATTTTTTATGATGTGCTTGTGGGAAAGTCCTAATATTCCTTAAAAATGCAGAGCTTAAGGCTGTGGATAAGGTTGTGTAAAAATAGTTAAGCAAAAGAATTAAATTAAAATAATTTTTTTTATGAGGCGTTAATAAAATTGATTGAAAAACATTCAGATTGGACTTGAATGTTTTTGAGTTTTATGGATTTGTAAATAACGGTTTTGATGTTTTTTTATTGAGTGTTAGGTTTGTAGATCCTGCTCGCCACACACACGGTTGCGTCCATTGTTTTTAGCCAAGTAAAGCGCTTCATCGGCACGTTGAAAGAGTGTTTCAATGTCCTCCCCTTTTCGGTAGATCGCAATACCTGAGGAGAGGGTTAATTTTAAAGGCTTTTTTTGGTCTTTAACACTAAGTGTTTTGCTGGCGATTTTAAGGCGAATATTTTCAGCTACTTTAATGGCATTGTCGTAACTGGTGTCTGGTAGGATAATTGAAAATTCTTCCCCCCCTATACGAGCAATACAATCCCGGCCTTTGGTCTCCTCTTTGAGGAGTTTAGAGACATAGCGTAATGCACTGTCTCCAACTATGTGGCCAAATGTATCGTTTACTTTTTTAAAGAAGTCCAAATCCAATAAAATAAGCGCAAAAGGAGATTGGTTTTGTAATGAAAGTTGAACAACCCCTTCCATATTTTCATTAAAACCACGGCGGTTGGGAATATTGGTTAATTCATCTGTTTTAGCAAAAAAGTTGGCTTTTTTGAGCTCTTCTTTTAATTTATCTACCGCTGTGGATGATTTGGATACCTGCTCTCGTAATTGCTCTGTCTCTTCGTGCAGACTAAGAAAATTGGGCATCACACTGCTGGTAAGTGTGTGAGAAACTTGCGGTGGGAGTTCTTGTTCTAAAATAGAGTGCAAATCATTTAAAATGATCGATTGTCTCTGTTTTGAATGGGTAATCCAGTTACTAATATGAGCTATTAAGCCATTAAGTAACGACTCCATCTCTTCATTAGGGATTTTTTCATGTAAAAATTGTGCCACCAAAGTCATGTAAAGCGTTTCTGCGGTATTGTCATTATAGTTATTATTGTCAATATTCGTTTGAACGGTATCCGTAAAATAAGGATCAATTTCACTTAACCACTCATAAATAACAGAATAATGAATTGGGTTGCTTTGAACATTGAATTCCGCTATTTTTTCCAATGTTTTTTGGTCCAAGGTACACGAACTGGCGTGTTTGCCATTATGGGTCGGTAGTTGCTGATAACGCTCCATAATGGAATGCACAGTATTTTTTTTCATTTTTTTTCAATGTCCAATTCTTTTTAAATGCAACAATAAGTTTTTTAAATAAGCTTTTTATATTAACTCTATTTAGGCTGAATGCAATAAAAACATGGTCTATAAATGGGATGGTTTTGGGGTGGTACGTATAGTTAAGAATCCTTTTAGTATCACTTTTTATAAGAGAGGGGTGTGTGAGTAGGTTTGACTTTCGTTGCCTGTATAAACGGATTTTCTATCTGGGGATTAGGGTTGTAATACTGGAAGAAAAGCATTATAATTTTGCGCTTGTTAATCCTTCCCCCTTATTGCCCGTTAAAACAGTAAGTGGACTGAGTTAATCATTGTTTGATTAATAACGTCCTGGATTTGGATTATTTAATTATTAGGAACAAATTATGAAAACATTTGTTGCAAAACCAGCTGAAGTAAAGCATGACTGGTTCATTGTAGATGCAGAAGGTAAAACATTAGGTCGTATGGCGGCAAAAATTGCAGCGCACTTGCGTGGTAAGCATAAGCCAGAATACACCCCTCATACTGACTGTGGTGATTACATTGTTGTTATCAATGCCGATAAATTTTCGGTAACGGGTAATAAGCGTAAAAACAAGCTATACCATCATCATACAGGGTATATTGGTAGCTTAAAAACAACCAGTCTTGAAGCGTTGCTTGATAAAGCGCCTGAGCGTCCAGTTGAGTTCGCAGTAAAAGGGATGTTGCCAAGAGGGCCTTTAGGTCGCGCAATGTTTAAAAAGCTAAAAGTCTATGCGGGTGCCGAGCATCCACATACTGCACAACAGCCTAAAACATTAGATTTATAAGGAATTATATTATGGCAACAGAACAATACTACGGAACAGGTCGTCGTAAAAGCTCAGTCGCTCGCGTATTCTTGCGTGCAGGCTCAGGTAAAATGATGGTAAATGGTCGTGATATGACCGAGTTTTTTGCTCGTGAAACGGATCACATGCTTATTAATCAGCCGTTAGAAGCAACCGAGTCGGTTGGTCAGTTTGATGCATACATTACCGTAAGTGGTGGTGGAACAACAGGTCAAGCGGGTGCAGTTCGTCACGGAATATCTCGTGCCTTGGTTGCGTATGACGAAGTAAACCGCTCAGCACTGCGTGCACGTGGTTTATTAACGCGTGATGCACGTCAAGTAGAGCGTAAAAAAGTCGGTCTTCGCAAAGCGCGTCGTCGTCCTCAGTTCTCAAAACGTTAATAACAAAGGCCTTTTACAAAAAAGGGTTAATCTTGTTATTTTGGTTTATAAGAAACCCACTCTTTGTAGTGGGTTTTTTTATGGG
>WFNQ01000174.1 GCA_015488565.1 Thiomicrorhabdus sp. | reverse complement strand
GTTCAAATAGCTCATTGGCTTTTCGCATTCGAATCGTTTGTATTGCTTGCTGTTTTTGGTTTTCGGGACTGATTTCGGTCTCTTTGACCGCTTCTAAAAAGAGAATTAGCCAACCTTGTTGGGTGGCGAGGGGGGGCAAAGCTTGATTGGGTTGGAGCGTTTGTACCTTACTGCGCAAGCCCTCGGGCATTTTCTCAAGCGTCAACCAGCCTAAATCACTGTTTTGATTAAACGTCTCAGGAATTTCAGGAAACGTCGTTTTCAAGGCATTGAAGTCTTCAATACTTTGTAAAGAGGTGCTTAGTGTAATGAGTTTGGCAGGAGGTGCTTGTTGTGTTTGATCACTTGGAATGAGAAAACGGTGTAAGTGGTACTCTTTTAGAGCACGATTTGAGTCCTGTTGCTTTTGATCGATTAGCTTGACAATGTGAAAACCACTGGGGCTTTGGATGACGTTGCTGATTTCACCCGTATGGAGTCCAGCAATGGCATCGGTAAAAAAGGTTGGAATTTCAGAGCGTTTGAGCCAGCCGAGCGAACCGCCTTGCAGTGCTTTGCTGCCATCTGAGTAACGAACGGCCAGTTGACGGAAATCTTCACCTAATTTGAGGCGTTGATGAATGTCTTGAATGTGTTCTAGTGCCTGTTGGCGTTGTTGTGGTGTTGGGGAGTCGGGTAGTTCAATCAGAATATGCCCCAAGAGAAGTTCTTCTTGACGGTTACTGAGTGCTTGGCGATTGAGTAAATTATCGACTTCCGACTCAGAAACATAGGTTTGGCTTAACACTTCTGCTTCACGTACTTTTTGAATGATGAGCTTATTTTTGATTTGCTCACGCAAGGCATTAAAGCCATTAGGGGTTTCAAGGTTTAAGCGTTTTCGAAGCGAAATTAAACTGATGTTATTTTGTTGCGCAATGGTTTCCAGCTGCTCGGTAATTTGCTCATCTGGTATTTCAATCCCCAGTTGTTTCGCACGCTCTAGCTGTAATTTTTCTAAAATTAGAGAGTCCAATACTTTTTGTTGCAAAATAGAGGCATCAGGTGCAGTAATGCCTTGGTTAATGAGCGCTTGTTGTTGAGCGAGCATCTCATCATTGAGTTCACTTTTTAAGATGACTTCGTCATTGACAACGGCCACAATACGGTCAATAAGTGTATTGGCCTGTGCCGTGGTGGTTTGAATGGCTAGGCTTGCGATGAAGAGGGCACACAATAGGGGTAAGGCGTGTGTCCATTTTTTAGCGAAAGAGTGAGGGTTCATAGTTTGTTTATCGTATTATTAAAAATTGAGTTTTTTAGCTAATATTTTTTTAAATGCTTGTTCGGAGGTGCTTAAGCCCTTGAGTTCAAATTGCACCCTAAACGCATCATTATACAAGGCATTGTCAAGTTGTGTGCGTTCTGCAATAAATTCTATTGCCCAGCAACAGGCATCGTATCGTATGCCAAGGTTACCGTGATACAGCTGTTCATTAAAGAGGTCGTAGTTTAAATAAGCGCCCAACTGCCAAGTTTGAGTAACTTGCGTATAGCCTCCAATGCTTAATGTCTCTTTTTCTGAGGCGGTATCTCGGTTGGTTAATACGTGATTGGCCAGTAGCGTACCGTATTGTGGTGAACGATATTTTATGCGGCTGTTGGCGTGCAATAAGTTATAGGTTTGTTGTGTAAACTGTAAGGTAGAGGAGGCACTTAAAGCGCCTAAATTGAGCCCTAGTTTTAAAAATACATCGGAGGTTTGTGCCGTTTTAGGAGCGGTATCGGTTAACCCAACCAAGCGGTCATCGAAATAAAAAATTTGGCCAATTCCCACATCCGCAACTTGGCGTCCATTTGGATTTAAAAACCGAGTGGTTAACGCGGTGCTAAGCTGGTTGGCGTCGCCGATACGATCTGAGCCACTAAAGCGATTGAGTGCAAATAAGTTACTGAAAGCAAGGCTTCGGTTACCGGTATCAAATAACGGCAAATTGCTTTGCGCTTGATAGGGAACATATAAATATTGTACTTCAGGCTCTAAAGTTTGGGTGTAGCTCTGACCAAATAATTGCATGGGACGTTCAAAAATAAGCCCCCCCTTGAGGGCAAATTGTGGCACAAATAAACTGTGTGTACTGGCTCCCGTGGTATTGCTTGCATCATCACGCATTTGATACAGCGTTTGATTCCCCACCAGAGTGGCTTTTACCGAACCATAGGGCTGATTGAGTTGATATTCAACAGAGGGTTTTAGGTGAAATCGCAAGGCTTCTGGTTTTGTATTTGATGAGATAGGCAATACAAAATCGGTGACACTGCTTTGAATATTGAAACTAAAATCATCCACTTGTTGACGATAGCGTAGCCCCACTTCAGGACGTTTCTCATAGTTTAATGGCGCATTTCTTAAGCGAAGGTAACTGGATATCTGTGCATACGTTTGCAAGCTGCCTTTTTGGTAGTTGAGCTTGAGGTGTCTTGGTATTTGTGTGACGGTTTTAAATTGGGACTTTACGGGAATATCGGCATAAAAATTTTCATCAGAGGTTTCATGCCATAAAAGTGTACTGGTTAACCCTTGTCCCCAGTTTTTATTGGCCTGAACGCTCGCTCCCCAGCGCTGGCTGACTTTGTCATCATAGGTGATGTTTCCTGCCGAATCGACGGTACTTAGCCCCTCTTTTGAGGTCAACTGGTCTTGCAGTGTTGTTGCATCAAATTTAAGGCTGAGCGTACGGTCAAGGTAACGAAACTCATTGTCGAAGATGAGTCCACGTTTGTCGATGGGAATCACCGTTAAGGTATTATCCATATTCGGGGCAATATTAAAGAAATAAGGAATCTTGATAAATTGCAGGTGATCCGCTTGTGTTACGGATTTAATGCTACCCAGCTCCGCAAATAAAAAACCACTGGCACGATCCGCCAAACTGTAAGCAAAGTAGGGTGTGTACAGAACAGGAACGTCTTTTATCCAAAGACTGGTATGCGAGGCGACGACCTCTTCTGTTTGTTGGTTGATCTCCACCTCTTTAAACTTAAGTTGCCAAGTGAGGGATTGATTGGGTTGTTGTTTGCAAGCGGTTAAAGTCGCTGAATCCAGTTGAGCGGTTTCCGTTTGTTGGTTCAGTTGTATTTGACCCGCTTTTCCATACATACGACTGGGGAGTATTTGATATTGCGCATTATTTAACGTAGCCGTTTGAGTGATTTCACTGAGCTTGACTTGCTCTGCAGTTAATACAATTTCGGGCTGATGCAATTCAACATGACCTTGAAATTCAGATTGTTGCAAGCCTTGGTCAAATAACATGCGCTCACTTAATACGACTAAATTGGGTTGGGTAAACTTGGCATTACCAGTAAAAAGATAACGATTAGGCGTTGGCTGAGAAAGCTGGTCGGCCTCTAAGTGTTTTTTTGAATCGCGTAAATTCGCGGCCAAGGGCTGGCTTTTTTTGGTAAATGACTGAACGGGTAATTGCAATGGGGCAATGAGAGAGGGTAAACACGGTTGTTGTGTACGATTTATCATGGTCTTCGTGGTGTCAGCGGCACTGATTTGTACACTTAACGTACTGAGTATCAGCAGACCCACAGAGTGAGACACGGCAACATTTTTTGGTTTAAATAATCGCACAGGGTTTGACATCAAGAGGATAATCATTAATTATTCGTAGATTGCTTATTTTAACCGAGTATTGATGGAATGAATGAAAGATTTGAAACCATGTTGAATTGGGTAACGCATTTACCTTTTTTGGCCGAACAAAAAATTTCCCCCCCC
>WFNQ01000173.1 GCA_015488565.1 Thiomicrorhabdus sp. | reverse complement strand
TTCTCAAACAAGCTTTTAGACCAACGTGATTTTTTCAGCGGACAAAGTAATTTTTTTCGCTTTATAGAGCCGTCCAAGCGTTTTTTTATAGTTGGCTTTACTGGTGCGATACACGCTGAAAATAGCTTCTGGAGTGCTTTTATCGGTTAGGTCTGATTCACCATTATTTTCAGCCAAAAAGGCTAAAATACGCTCGCCCAATTCATCCCGTGCAGCCGCTCCATGGCGTTGAATTCTGAGGTTAATTTTATGATCGGGGCGAATGCCTTTAATGTAACCTTTAAGCTTTTGTCCCATACGCAACGGCTGTAAAATATCCGAGTTATGAATGAGCCCCAAATGTGTCCCATTAATCACGGCGGTATAACCTAAATCGCTACGGCTCACCACTTGCAATCTAACCTCTTGACCACTTTTAAAGTCACCATTTTTTTCATGCAAATACAAACTTAATTTACTGGAAGCCGCAACACGCCCTGAGTTATCGATATAAAGATAAACACAATACGAGCGCTCCGCTTCCATCGGTACGCGCTGTTCTGCAAACGGAACCATCAAATCTTTGGGCATACCCCAATCAAGAAAAGCGCCCGTACGATTCACTTGGTTAACACGTAAATAAGCCACCTCTCCGACATAAGCCAACGGCTTGTCGGTGGTTGCCACCAAGCGATCTTGAGAATCTAAATAGATAAATACATCAATCATCTGCCCCACTTCAGCGTTGTTGGGAGCATAACGCTTGGGAACTAACACTTCACCCAAATCCTCTGCATCCACATACAAACCAAACTCAAGAGATTTAATAATCTTTAAACGATTCATTTGCCCTATTTGTGCCATGTTTTATGCCTTTAGCAAAGAAAAACACCATTATAACGAGAGATAAGCCTTGAAATGGCTAAACTAAAAATATCCACACAAAATTTTCTCCCCCCCCCTATCGAAGCTCAGCCAATAATCGCTTAAATGCTAAAAATAATCTTTGCATCCAAAATAATAAAGGTCTAATATGAATCCTGCATTGCTTTAGATAAAAAAGTCTCCAATAGAGATTCAACCACTCATATTTCATAAAAAACGTTCAAAGGCCGGTTTTAATATGACGATCAAACGCAGTATGCTTCTCATCTCGATTCTAATCGTGGCTCTCAGTGCTGTGAGCCTCCTCTCTCTAAATTACTCGCTCAAAAAAGAAGCTGAACTTAAAAGTGGACAAGTTCTGCTTGCTGAAATTAATGCGGGAATTTTAATGTTAAGACGCCATGAAAAAGATTTTTTACTGCGTAAAAATCTAAAATATACTCAAAAATTCGATGCTTCGATTAAACAGACCTTTCAAAAGATCAATCAACTTGAACAAATATTAGTAAACAACCAAGCCGATAACAGCTCAACTAAACAGCTTATCTCTGTTTTAAAAAGCTATCAAACCTCTTTTATTGCGTTAGTAAAAAGCTATGAAAATGTTGGCTTAAATGAGAAATCTGGATTACAAGGAAAACTAAGAACAGCAGTTCACGCCATTGAGTTTGAAGTAAAAGAAGTAAAAAGTACTGAGTTATATAAAGAGATGTTAATGCTAAGACGCCGTGAAAAAGATTTTTTATTGCGTTTAGATATTAAATATTTGGATAAATTTGATAACGATATCATCTCATTTCAAAACACACTAAAAACAGCCAACTTATCCCGTATTGAAAACCTTGAAATAACCAGTCTACTATCCTACTATCAAAACACTTTTCACGCCATGGTAAAAGGCTATGAACAGGCTGGGCTTGATAGTAACTCTGGACAGCAAGGAAAAATGCGAAAAACAGTCCATCAGACTGACATAATGCTTAAGAAAACAGAAAAACAAATATCAGAAATATTACAAAACCAAGTTGCCTCACTCAGTACCTTCACGAATATGGCTATTATCATCATTGCTTTACTGGCATTAATCATTACCACACTACTGAGTCGCAAAGTTGTGAATGCTGTCAACTCACTTAAAAGAGCCATTCACCAAACAAGTCGTACCAACGATTTTAGTGTACGCTCATCTTATGATGAAAAAGATGAAATTGGAGAAATCAGTAACGCATTTAATCTGTTAATAAGTCGACTTCATCAATCAATAAAAGAGACCAACAATGTGGTTAATGCCGTTGCTCAAGGAGACTTTAGCCAACGAGTAACCTCCGATTTATCTGGTGATTTGCAAACGCTACAACAGGGCGTAAATGGCAGTGCAGAAAGTGTTGAACATATGATGTCTGAACTCGAAAAAGTCTTACTTGCATTAAATAATGGTAACTTCAATGTTCAAATGAATACCGACGTCTCAGAAGAATTTAGAAATAAAGTAGACAATACGTTACAGAACCTACACGATACCATTGGTAATATTCTTCAGGTCATGGCCTCGGTAAAACAAGGTGACTACAGTGCACGAGTAACCGTCAATACAAATGGTGATTTAAATCAACTCAAGAAAGAAGTTAACGAAGCCGTTGATGCATTAGAGCAAGCGATTAATGATATCAGTCGAGTTGTTATTGCACAAAAAGACGGGGATCTAACTCAACATATTACCGCACAATACCCAGGGCGACTAGCGTCTTTAACACAGGCAATTAACAGCACTAACTTAAAATTACTTAATGTAATTAATGATGTTGATCACACTATTATTTCAATCTCTGGTGCTTCTTCTAATGTTTCACAAAGAGCGGCCTACTTAAATGAATTGATTAAAGAACAGTCCGTTGCCATTGAAGAAACCACCCTATCCATGGAAAAAATGAGCGATACAGTACAAAGTAATACCGATAACTCAAACAGTGCAAATCAAGCCGTTCAATTGGTTCAAAGTAATGCCCAAACAGGGGAGTCTGTTATGCAAAAAACCATTGATGCGATGAGTAAAATCCAAGAATCCAGCCATAAAATATCAGACATTGTAAGCTTAATTGATGGCATTGCTTTTCAAACCAACTTATTAGCACTTAATGCCGCTGTTGAAGCGGCTAGAGCGGGCGAACAAGGTCGAGGTTTTGCTGTTGTCGCAGGAGAAGTTCGTAACTTGGCAGGAAAGTCAGCCGAAGCCGCTAAAGAGATTAAAAGCCTCATCGAAGAGAGCGTAAATCGAATTAATCAAGGAACAGAACTGGCTTCAGAGTCGGGCGAGGTGCTTAAAGAAATTAACGCCTCCGTACAAGAAGTCTCTAAAATGATTGAATTTATTGCAAGCTCCTCAATAGAGCAAGCACAAAACGTAACACAAGTGCATACAACTATCACTCAAATCAATTCAGCAATGCAACAAAATACCAGTTTGGTTCAAGAGACCAGCCACTCTGCAGAAGAGATGCGACAAGAAGCGGACGAGTTAAAAGAAAGTATTCAGTTCTTTAATACTCAAACAACGAATACACTCAACGATAAAAAGTAAACAGGCTTCTAACCTACTAAAAAAGGTTAAGTTAAATTCCTTGTCTAGAAACACAAATATTACCCATGCAGCCACTGCGTGGAGGTTATGCACTTATCATACGAATTCAGGAATTAAGGTTTCACTTCAAATCGAAATAATGAGTGACATGCAACACAATTTTTTTGCAGTTCTGCAAGGTGTGAAAAAATTACCTTCGTATCTCCAGAGCCAACCGCTTCATTGACAATACTTTCGAATCCCATATAAGCTCTAGGTCCGATCATGGTAAACGTTACAGGAAGTTTTTTCTGAATCTCTTCGGGCGTATTGGTAAACAACCGCACACCAACCAGTCTTGCTGCCTCTTCTACCGCCTTCATATCACCAGATAGATTTGACTCCAACACTTTCTGAGAAGCATTTAAAAAAGCACGCATCTCTGATAACAACATCGCTTTTTCTTTAGCTGTCACCCAAATGACCTCTCGTTCATCCGTAATACCAGAAGCTACAGATTGAGAAACGATTGTTAAACCCCAAAAGCAGCCAATCAGTCCAGACAAAAAATATTTTTTAACATTAAATGGATTCACTGTATCTTTCCTTATTGATTTAGGAAGCTATGAAATACCTTCAAATTACTTTATTTTATGAAAAATCTAATCATCGTAAAATTATTAATAGGATCATAATTTTTGACTAAAAAAAAACCAGACATCATTCACTCAGTTAAGTGTTTGACTATCTGGTTTTAGAATGTGGTAGCGGGGACAGGATTTGAACCTATGACCTTCGGGTTATGAGCCCGACGAGCTACCAAGCTGCTCCACCCCGCGACAATATAATATTAAAAGCAGTAATGCCTTTTAATCTGGCGTATTATAGGGGGTTTACTGAGTAACGCAAGCCTTTCATTCTTTTTTTCAAATCTTATTTTACAAAAAAATGATGGCTCTATTTTTCTCCCCCCCTTATATTTCATATACACATAAAAAAGCCCGAATTTCAGGCTTTTTTTATCTCTTTTAAGAGGTTTAAACAACGTTTAAACTGTTAAAGAAAATATCAATCATTGTGCTAGGCAGTAACCCAAGCACTAATAATAAAATAGCAATACTACTCACTCCAATGGTTAAGCGACCATTAACAGGCTCTAATCTTGATGTATCTTCTGGTTTATCAAAATACATGGCTTTAATCACTTTTAGGTAGTAGAAAGCACTGATTACCGCAGCTAACACAGCTAACACAGCTAACCATAAGAAACCAGCTTGAACCACTTCTTCAATCACCAAAATTTTTGCCCAGAACCCTACAAATGGGGGTATGCCTGCCATTGAAAACATAATCATCAATATCATAAAAGCTAACCAAGGGTTACGTGCATTGAGCCCCTTAAAGTCAGCAATCAAGTCAAACTCCTTACCCGTTCTGGACAGTGCTGCGATAATACCAAAACCAGCAACCCCTGTAATCGCATATACCACAACATAGAACATAGAAGAAGCATACCCATCAGGCGTGGCGGCAATGACGCCTAGTAATAAAAAGCCCATGTGTCCAATACCAGAGTAAGCAAGCATACGTTTTAAATTGTCTTGTACAATGGCCACCAC